>NZ_CP054139.1:1208819-1511024 GCF_013283875.1 Mucilaginibacter mali | reverse complement strand
CGGCATGGGTGGTCCGCCTGACTTTAATGGCGGTGGCCGCGGTGGTCGCGACTTTAACAACAACAACGTAGAGTATCGGCCCGAAGATAATGCGGAAAGCAAGCCCGTGCAGGAAGCTTTGGCAAAAAAGCTGGGCTATGGCAAGGTATCAAAAATGAAACTGGCAGTAGCGCAGCATATCCGCGACTTTTGTGGTAACGGCGGCTTCCTGTTCGCTATGTGTTCGGGGGCTGATAGTTTTGATATCGCCCTGGCAGCGGCTAAAACAGATATTGTAGACAGCCAGTTTGACGGCGACCCTTACGATCCGGATGCGCAGGCCAAGCTTGATTTTTCGCAGACGCTCGCCTTTCAAAACTTCAATGTAGTGTTAGGCCGCGGACGCAGGTTTAGCGACATCGATGTATCGGATACCCGCAATGTGCAACGCGACCGCGATTTCTTTACCCTGTTCGATTTTTCGGCTAAGTGGGATCCCGTTCCCAGCATGCTTACACAGGACCATGACCATGTGATAAAAGGCTTTAAAGGTTTAGCTACAGCTTTTGATAAAACCAAGCTGAAACCTGGCGTAACGATTATGGGTGAACTAAAATCGGCGGGGGAAGCGCGTTATATCCACGGCGAATACGGCAAAGGCCAATGGACATTTTATGGCGGCCACGATCCGGAAGATTACCAGCACAGCCCCAATGAGCCGCCAACCGACCTGGCCCTGCATCCCAATTCACCAGGCTATCGTTTGATATTGAACAATATCCTGTTCCCGGCTGCAAAAAAGAAGAAGCAGAAAACCTAATTCTTCTCCTCTTCGTCATTCTGAGCGATAGCGAAGAATCCCCGGTTAGCTAAGTGGTAAGATAGAAGTCATGCTGAACTTGTTTCGGCATCCTATTTGCATAGCAAACTTTGTATACCGGACATATGTGATGGGATGCTGAAACAAGTTCAGCATGACATTTTGAATATTTTATTACGCCTTTGAAAATCGCTGGGGTTGACGACGAAGGATAACGATGTGGTACTATGTTACACCAAATTATCTTTATCCACATCATCCATAGTCCCCTTCTCAGGCCGCAATTCCTGCTGTTGAATTTCGTCTACCAGGTTCTTTTCATCCTTACGGTTCTTTCTGAAAAATAAAATTAGCAGCACTACCACCATCAATAACACCAGACCAACTACCCAATAATTAACGTCCATAATAATTTCCAATCTTTTAAAAGAAAGTTAATCCCGGAATGTAAATACATGGTTAAGTTTAAATGAAATATTAGTGCACCAGCATTTTTTGAAACGCCAGGCTGTCGCCGCGGAAAGCGTCAAAATCTACCGTATGGCCAATACCATTAATGCGGGCAATATCCGAGTGTTGCCAAAATTGCCAGTTACTTTTTTCGGCTATCTGCAGGTGGGGTTGGTGGTAATTGGCTATCCATAGTTTATACTCGTCGAAATATCCTGCCAGGTAATCGGCATAAAAACTGAGGCCGGTGTAGATGATTGGGCGCACGCCGGTTTGCGCGTATATATGGCCTAGATAGGCTTTTAACTCCTTACGCATCACCTCGGGTTTAACACCGTAAAGCTTCTCCACATCAGCTACAGGGGGCAGATCGCCTTTTTCTACCGTTACATTTTGCAAAAAGAAGCGTGCCTGCCACACCCCGTTTTTTTCGGGATGAAAAAAGTGATAGGCGCCGCAAACAATACCCATCTTGGGCGCCTCGCGCCAATTGCGTTTAAAGTATGGATCAACGGTGATCAACCCCTCGGTAGCCTTTATAAAAGCGAAGCTGATGCGTACGCTATCCTCTTCCATATTCTTTACCCGCTGCCAGTCTATCTTGCCCTGGGCATACGATACATCAATGCCATGGATATGGTATTTGTTAGGGATGCGGATATTGAAGCTTTTATAAGTGCGGTAATGCGGGTCTTCGCCAATATCCTTTATCCACTGCCAGGTGCTGGTAAAGGCTTTAACTACATAACCATAATAAAAAGGCGATAGCAGGATGAGCAATAGGCCAATAATCAGTTTCCACGGCGTTTTAATACCGCCCGAACTTTTACGCTTAGCCGGAGCCTTCTTTTTAGGAGTAGTTTTAGATTTTGTTACCGAAGTTCTTTTTTGGGCAGCCACGCCGCTAAATTAAAAAAGGGCGGGGATATAAACTGCAATGTGTAAATTAAGCCAGATTAAAAAATCCACACAGGTGAAAAAATTTAAAGTACTAGTCATAACTATTCTATTCACTCCAATTCTGGCGGGTTTATACGGTGTACTGCATGATCAATTTACGTATACCATCAGCAATGAGTATTTCACAAAATTTAAATTCGTACAATTTGGATTAGTTGACCAAGGCAAAGCAATTTTATCAAACAACAGAATGGTTGTAGCTATAGTCGGTTTTTTAGCAACCTGGTGGACTGGTATTTTTATAGGTATCGGCCATGGATTGACTGGATTGATACATTCAAATGCAAAAATCATGCAACGCACTATTATTAAAGCTATTGTGCTGAATATGGGAATAGCGGCTGTTACCGGACTTATGGGCTATTGCTATGGTAAACTCTATTTGGCCAACACCCAGGTAAACTGGTGGTTTCCAGATAATTTAATCGACAAAAAAGCATTTATAGCAGCAGGTTCCATGCACAATTTCAGCTATTTGGGCGGCGCAATTGGTCTGTTTGCAGGCATAGTTTACCAATTAAGGGTGGCTGGTAAAATAAACATACTATTTCCACTGTTTAACCGACAGTCCCATAAACGGCATTGACCATTAATCTATCGTCACCTTCTTCAGGTAAAACGTATCCTTATCAATAACAGGCATTGTTTTACTGGTGATGATAACAGGTGCGCTGCTCAGCACAGTCCGCTTAGTACCCGCATCTGTAGTCACATCAACAGGCAGCGGCATGTTAATATTGGTTAGTTGCAGCGAGTATCGGTCGTTCGGCATCGGTTTAACATGTACTTCCAGTTTATTGGTGGTATACAGGAACAGGTTGAACAGCGGTTTCAGATCCTTACCATATACCCCGCTGAAGTATTGCTCTACATCTGTTGTGTTGATGATATTATCGTAAGTGTATCGTTTATCGGTAACAAACCTTTTTAGCGCAGGCAAAAAAGTACTGTCTCCCATGATATAGCACAACGTATGCATAAAGAACGCGCCTTTGGGGTAGATATCACCATTATAAGCGCTCTCCTCGTCAACATCCTTACCCATCACCACCGGTTTATCGTTACGGATTCCGAACGCGCTCTTTTTAAAATAATTGATATAAGCCTGTTCGCCCTCAAACTCACGGACGTATAAAGCATCGCCATAGGTGCCAATACCCTCGTGGATCCACATATCGGCCCAATCGTTAGCGGTAACCTTGTTTCCCCACCATTCGTGCCCAAACTCGTGGTGCATCAGTCCGTCGTAATCTTCGCCACCTATTTTGGTGTATTTAAACTTATTGCCATAGGCATTCATGCTCTGGTGTTCCATGCCCAAATGCGCGGTTTCCACAATGCCGATCTTTTCCTTTGCCCAAGGGTATTCGCCAAAATACTTCTCCTGCTCGCGGATGGTCTTTTCAAATATATCTAAGTGATGTTCGGCCTTGGCGGCATCTTCCCTTAAAACATAAAATTGGATAGGTACCGTATTGCCATCAATGGTTTTATACTGGCGGCTCACCACCACGTAATCGGCAGCATTAAACACAATGCTGTAATTATTAATGCTATAATTTGTTTTCCAATGATAAGTAGCCGTATTACCCTTTTTAACGGTTTTGATCAGCAAACCCGGACCAGCCACAACTAAGTTAGACGGCACGGTAATGATCATATCCACACCCTCGTTCGGCTCGTCTGACGGATGATCCTTGCATGGAAAATACAGCTTACCGCCCGAACCCTCGGCAGTTACCTCTACGCGGGGAGTGCCGTTACTATCTTTAGTCCAGGTAAAACCATCGTCCCATGGCGGGCGGCGTGCAACATTGGGTTTACCGCCGTAAAGCACTTTAATGGTTGCTTTACCGGCAGGTATCTCCTTATTTAAATTAATGGAGATCAGTTTGTTTTGATAAGTAAATTGCTGCGGCTGGTTGTTCACCAAAATCTTGCTGATCTTAAATGAGTCCACCAGGTCAAGCATCAACACCCTGGTTGGTTTTGCCATCAGTACATCGATATCCGTATAACCATCTATCGATTTTCTATCCACATCCACATTCAGGGCTACCGTATAGTGCCTTACATCCATTATAGCCTGCTCGGGCTTCAGTTTGCCTCCCGAGGTAAACATTTGCTGCGCCTGCGCTATCGACGCGGCGAAAATCAATAATAAGGTGATGCGGTTGCGCATAGGTTTTGATTTATAGGTTGGGATTTTATTGCTTCTTCAGATATTTTGGAGGCACGGCGTCTGTTAACCATACTCCATTATTAGATAAAAAGAATGGCATACCATCATGGTGCATTTGCAAGGCCGTTACCTCAAATATCACCGGCTTGCCATGCCTTTGCCCTACATTAGCGGCGGTTGCTACATCGGCACTTAAATGCACATGGTGGCGCTCCCGCTTTTCAAGGCCAGATGCCAATATCGAGTCAGCATTTTTGATAGCCGATCCATGATATAATACCTCAGGCGGAATTTTTGCCTCATAACCCAGGTCTACCTCAACCGAGTGCCCCTGGTTAGCCCGGATCCTGTCAAACGTATCATTAAAGGCAAAGCGCTGCTTATTATTTGTGGTTACCACATGCTTAAGCGCATCTATATTGTACCGAACGCCGTGCTCACCCGACTTTGCGATGAGTGCGTCTACATCCGTCCAGCCATTTTCATCCAACTCAATCCCAATCAACTCCGGTTGATGCCGCAGCACCAAGCTCAGGAATTTACTGATGTTCTTATTTTCCTTATCACTTATCATTTCTTAGTTCTGTTATTCAATTACCGGTAATATAATTTTCGATTGATTGTGGTATACATTTATCGTTTCTTTTACAAAGTCGCTGTCCTTTGCTTTATTGATATCCAAAAACTGCTGTGGATTCCTATCTGTCAACGGGAACCAGGTGCTTTGTATCTGTACCATTATCTTGTGCCCCTTTTTAAAGGTATGGGCCACGTCGGGCAGCGCAAACTTTACCTGGGTGGTTTTACCGGGCGTAAACGGCTCCGGTTTTTCAAAGCTGTTACGGAATTTTCCGCGCATGGTTTCCGCGCGTACCAGCATTTGGTAGCCGCCCATCGGGTAGCGGGTTGTCCTATCCATTGGGGTATCATCGGGTAACACGTCGATCAGCTTCACAATAAAATCAGCATCCGTGTTAGACAAGCTCACCAACAGATCAGCTACAAGAGGCCCGGCCAGCGTAATATCCTTATCAAGCGCGCCGGTACTGTACGTAAGCACATCCGTGCGGCGCGAAGCAAAGCGTTGGTCATCTACCATATATTCGCGGGTGCGGCGGTTGCCCACATCTTCGGTATAGGGTACCGGCCTGGCAGGGTCGCTGATATAAGTATCAAACGATGGCGCGAAGGTTTGGATCTGATTGAACGATAAACCACCGTTAGCTTCTAAATAAACCGGCGTATACTTAATACCGGCAACCGGCCATTGCTTAAACCTGCGCCATTTATTTTCGCCCGAGAAAAAGATAGTGGCCTTGCTCAGGGTATCGGCCCCCTTTCCCTTCAGGTAGTAATTAAAAAATGGTACCTCCATATCCTGGTAATACGTTGATGTATTGCTGCCAAACTGAATATTGCCCAAATGCGTACCATCTTTACTGGCCCATTGGCCGTGGTACCATGGCCCCATCACCAGTTTGCTGTTGGTAGCCAGGCTTTTTTTAACCAAAGCCTGGTAGGTGTTCCAGGCACCGTAACCGTCTTCGGCGTCAAAAAGGCCACCGGTTATCAGCATAGCGGGTTTTACATCCTTTATACCGGCACGGGCATCTCGCACCTTCCACCAATCGTCCAAATTGGGATGATCCATCATACCAGTCCAAAACTTCATGGTGTCGCCGCTCATTTTGGTAAAGTTGGGCATGGCGCCCATTTTTAAATAATAGGCGTAGTTATCCGGATAGCTTACCCTGAAACCCCTGATGCCTCGGGTAGATGGTGTGCGGCTTGGGGCGGCAAACGCGCCCGCCACCTGGAACTCATACGCGTCCATCAGCATCATTACGCCGTTGTGATGATCGTCGTCGCCAAAAAAGCGGTCGGTTACCGGCGCCTGCGGACTAACTGCCTTTAATGCCGGGTGGCCGCTCAGCGCTATCATAGTAGCATAAAAACCGGGAAATGAGATGCCAATGCCCCCTACCCGCCCATTATTACCGTCGATGTTTTTAATCAGCCAGTCGATGGTGTCGTAACTGTCGCTGGCTTCGTCAATATCCTTGCTGGTCTTTTTATTGGGATTAAATGGGCGCACTACTTCAAACTGGCCCTCGCTCATGTATTTACCACGGATATCCTGGTTAACAATGATATAACCTTCGCGGATGTAGCGCATCTGATAGCTGTTCCAGTAAGGCCTATAGTTAGCGCCATAAGGCGAAACGGAATAAGGCGTACGGGTTAACAGGATAGGATGTTTTTCCGATTGATCTTTGGGCATATAGATGGAGGTAAAAAGCTTCACCCCGTCGCGCATAGGGATGGTTACTTCCTTTTTGATGTAATTATTTACAAACCATGCCGAATCCGGATTTTGCGCGGCGGCTAAAAAGGGCAGCAGAATGATGATAAGCAGGCTTAGTTTTTTCATACCTAAAGGTATTGATTTTTAGAATATGTGCAGGGTTAAACATTGTTCATTTTAGTTACTAAGGTAATAATCAGCTCTTTTAAGCGTTATTGCTTTGTATGATAAGGAGTTTCTTGTGGGCCGGAATGGCCGCTTTATGGCTAACGGCGATCGTTGGTTGTGGTATGGTACGGTCGATGGGGAAAGACCCCTACGGCGATGAACTTGCCCGGTTGGATACCTTACCCAACTACAAAAATGGCGCGTTTGAAAATCTGGCTGAACGCGCCGACTCTACCATTAAAAGCAAATGGCTTTTCCTGCGCAGCCATCCTGAAACTGTCAGGCCTTCGCAGGCGTTGCCCTGGGTTAAAACCGACTTGAAGACGCTGCCGGCCCCGGCCCCTACCGTGGTTTGGTTCGGCCATTCGTCGTTATTGATCAAAACTGGCCAGGGTAATATCCTTATCGATCCTATTTTTAGTAACCATGCTGGCCCGGTTCCCGGGTTGATCACTGCTTTTAAGGGCACTACCAATTATCACGCCGCGGATATGCCGCCGATTGACGTGCTGATCATTTCGCACGATCATTACGACCATCTGGATTATCGAACCTTAGTTAAGCTAAAAGACCGTATTAAAATGGCAGTTGTACCCATGGGGGTTGGCTCCGACCTGGTATATTGGGGCTTTGACCGTAAAAAGATCATCGAACTGAATTGGAGCCAATCAACCACGCTCCCTGGCGGGTTGCAGATCACCGCCACACCAGCGCAACACCGCAGTAACCGCAGTTATAGTAAAGAGAATAAAACCCTTTGGGCATCATATGTAATACAGGCTGGTCAATACCGGTTATTTTACAGCGGCGATAGTGGCTATGGGCCACATTTTAAGCAAATAGGCAAACAATATGGCCCCTTTGACCTGGCCCTGCTGGAATGCGGGCAATACAGCCCCAATTGGCCATGGACACACTTATGGCTTGGGCAAAGCGCCCAGGCGGCTGTCGATCTGCAGGCCCGTATGTTACAGCCTATCCATTGGGCTAAGTTTGAGGAAGCTAATCATCCATGGAACGAACCCATTGAAAAATTGCTCCCCGCAGCCGAAAAGGCGGGCATACAGGTAAACGTGCCGCGCATAGGCGAACCTTACACGCTTGGGAATCCGCCAATGAAAACGATTTGGTGGGATTTTGACTGATGGGTTGATCTAAAATAATATGCGCGCTGTCGATGCGCAAAGGATGATCATACCTGGCTATTAGTGATGCTTGAAATACTGGATCTCTTTCTCGTGTTTCTTCGCCGCGTCAAGCGAATCGAATGTGCCCAGGTTTTTCCGTTTATGCGTTTCGGGATCAACTTTTTTTGAGTAGATGCGATACTGGCCCGACTTCAATTTCCTGATCATCTTTGTTCACATTATCTCCTCTTCTGTATTGAATAGGTTTTATATGAACAAACTGGCTTTACTAATGTTTACGCCGCCAGGAGCATAGTATTTAAGCAAAAAAGCAGCCTTTCGGGCTGCTTTTAATTTTAGTGCACCACATGCGATTACGTTTGCACACCTTGAGGATATATCATCAATTATTCATGAAATCATAAGGAATAGATAAATGAAGATTACTTATATTTATATAATTAAAACACTCAAGACGGGAATGTTTGATTTTCTAAAAGGTAACAAACCTGACAACGAAAATAAGGCCTGCATCATTATCAATCATGAACCGCCTGAAATTGATATCAATACATCTCCGTTAAATTTAACTACCCTACCTACCAGAGATCAATTAGTATTGCTATTAATATGCAAAACAAATATAAATACCCCCAGAACTTTAGGGCATCGATTGGATATGTGCGATTTCCCTGGAAATGAGGGTATCAGCATTGCAAACCTGGTCAATAATCAATTAATATATTTTGCTAAAACTAACGGCTTGGGGCATCCGATAAAATATGCTGTTACGGATTTTGGAGATCAATTTTTAAAGAAAACCCTGATTCATGACAAAATAATCGACTACATAAAACAAATGAGTAATCCCGACTTTATGCTGAAATTAGTTCAAGCTATTTTGGAGAAGATGCGGTCTGAGCAATAAACAAAAAACCCAGTCAATTTTGACCGGGTTCTTGCAGTGCGGAAGAAGGGACTCGAACCCCCACGCCTCGCGGCGCCAGATCCTAAGTCTGGTGCGGCTACCAATTACGCCACTTCCGCATTAGGATTTTTTTGAGTTGGCAAAGATAAGATTAAATGCCAAATAGTAAAATTGTTTTTTAAGGTTATATGGTTTGTATGCTGTTTATCAGCTTAATAAAATATTCGGGGGCATAAAGCATCCGGCTGCCATACCACGAAAACATTTCCCCATCCACCAATTTTATAATAGCACCGGGTAGCAATTGCGCAAACTCATCTATATGCTTTTGCTTAAAAGGATACGGTTCGGACGATAATAACACCACGTCTGGCCGGGTGGCGGCCAGCATTTCGTTACTAACTTCGGGGTAGCGCTGTTGTTTGAATACGTTAACAAAGCCACAACGATCAAGCATATCGTCGATATACGTTCCTTTACTGGCAACCATATAGGGCTTACGCCAAATTAAATAAGCGACACTGAGGCCTGTAAGACGCTCCTCTTCCAATTTAGCAAACTGTTGACTTATGGTTGATGATAATTCATCGGCAGCCTGCTGACAGCTTGTTAACCGACCTATATCGCTTATCATAGCCAACGCGGTGTCCATATCATTAGGGTCGCTTACATACACGGGATAGTCGGCCATCAGGTTCTGCAACTGCAAGCGTTCGTTCTCTTCCTTGTTGGCGATGATCAAATCGGGATCAAGAGAGCGGATGAGCGGAGTATCCAGTTGTTTGGTACCGCCTATTTTTGTTTTAGATTTTACTTTATCTGCCGGGTGGGTACAAAATTTAGTTATGCCAACAATTCGATCGTCAAGACCTAAATAATAAAGCAATTCTGTTTGCGATGGCACCAGGGAAATAATGCGCGATGGAGGCTGTTCCAAAGAAACGGGCCGGCCCAACTGATCGGTAAGTGTAATCATCGCTTAAAAAGCGTTCTTTTCACCTTTAACTGTGTTCCATACGGTAAGGAAGATGATCTTCATATCCAGCAGGAAGGACCAGTTCTCCAAATACCAAACGTCGGCTTCTACCCTTTCCATCATGGCCTCGGTGGTTTTGGTTTCGCCGCGTAAGCCTTTTACCTGCGCCCATCCGGTGATGCCCGGTTTCATAAAATGGCGCACCATAAACTGATCTATCAGTTTAGAGTATTCTTCGGTATGGCTGATCATGTGTGGCCTTGGGCCAACAATCGACATTTCCCCCATCAGTACATTGATAAACTGAGGTAATTCATCAATATTGGTTCGGCGCATAAAAGCCCCGATCCTGGTGATACGCGCATCGTTACGTGTAGCTTGCTTTTTATTAGCATCGCTGTTAACACGCATGCTCCTAAACTTATAACATTTAAAAGGCAAATTATCGCGGCCTGAGCGTAATTGTACAAACAGCACAGGCCCCTTCGACTGCATTTTTATGATAATAGCCAATATCGGGAACAACCAGCTTAAAATAAATACTATAACAAAGCACGAGAAAAGGAAATCGAACAAGCGTTTTACCATGCGGTTAAGCATGCTTTCAAGCGGTTCGGGGCGTACAGCAATAACCGGGATATGGTCAAAATTCTGCACAAACATCGACTTTTTCGAGTTGATGTAATAATCAGGAATAATTTTAAACCTGATCAGATGTTTATCGGCATCAAGCATCAGTTGCTCTATCTTTCCTGAGTCGGAAACCGGAAGGGCGCAAAATATTTCGTCAACCTGGTTGGTTATTACATAGTCGACACAATTGTCGGTACTGCCCAGATAAAGTTTTCGGTCAATTACCTTTTCGGGCTCGTCGTCAAAAAAGCCTAATACATTATATCCCTTATCAGTATTTGTTTTAAAGTAATGATACAAGTCCTTACCAATGTGGCCGGCGCCCACTATAATGACATTACGCGCGTCGACCAACAAATTTCTGTCACTTTTTCTGATGGCCAGAAATATCAATTTCCAAACACCTACCAAAAAGCCAAATAAGGCCAAAGCGTAAAACAAGTATTCGCGGGTAATAAAATAGGCTTTTGTACCAATAATAATTATAATGGTAAAGCATATCAGGCAAACAAAAAGCAAATAGGTTTTAAATACGCTTTGATAGGTGCGTATTGAATCTTTATTCAGTACTTGTTCGTATAAGCCGGTAATGTTGGCCGATAATAACCAAATCAAATTAAACACCAAAACTACAGGTAAGTAGTTTTTGTTGCTTGCCCAAAAAATATATGATTTATCAACTATCAGGTATGCAATAACCATACTTATATTCAGTATGGTATAATCAATAGAAAGGTTGATAGCCTTAATAAAGGTAGCGTATCTGTATATCATTCTTACCTATCCTAACCCCTGGGAGTGCTTTTTATTATTGCGCTAATTTAACACAAATTACTGTGAATTTTAAACTGATATTGATATTGCTGAAATACTTTTTTCAACTACCGGCAATCAAAATAATTAATCAGAAAGTAATTTGATTCATTCAAGATTTGTCATCTATATGGGCACAAATGATGTGCACGATAAGTATGTGCATTTCTTGTATACGGGCTGTTGTTTTATTGTATATATCTTTCATTTGCACCCATCGTTCCTGTAAAACCAACCAGATATCATTGATAAAGCGGGCGCGGATATTGTTTTATAACCGTATTATGTTCGGTTATTTGGTCTGATATTTATGTTTGTCGCCCACTTAAAAAGTGGTGCTTAATTTATTAATTTCATCTAAAGTGGCTACGGCGCTGCCAAACTTGGCTACTACAACAGCTGCGGCATGATTTGCAAAATTGCAGGCTGTGCTAATATCCATACCATTGGCTAAGGCTACACCCAACGCGGCAATAACCGTATCTCCTGCTCCGGTAACGTCAAACACCTCTATTGCTTTTGTAGGTATTTTGGTAAGTTGGCCCGCATGATAGATAGCTATACCATCCTCGGACAAAGTAACAACTACCGTTTGGCAGGCTGTTACCGCTGCTATTATTCCGCAAGCCTGTTCAAGTGTTTTGTCATCAACTATATTTACCCCCGAAGCCAAAGCCGCTTCTTTTTTATTAGGTTTAATTAAAGTTGCCCCCTTGTATTTCGACAGGTCCTTATGTTTCGAATCAACAATAGTACTGATATTGTGTTCTGTTGACAATTTTATCAATTGCTCAACCAGGTATGGGCTTAACACGCCTTTACAATAGTCTGATATGATCAACAGGTCTGTCTCATGAATACATTCCCGGTATCTTGCAATAATTTTATCGGCCATATCTTTACTACAATAGTGCCTGTCCTCCTTATCAAGGCGTATCAATTGGTGCCGGCTTACAATAACCCTGGTTTTTATTGTTGTGCGCCTGGTTGCATCAGTTATTAAAGCAACAGATGAGGAAGCTGTATTGGTTAACTCACCATGCATTACCTTACCAGCATCATCATCGCCTATTAAACTGATTATAGTAGGCTGGCAGCCTAACGAATTAAGATTTTTCAGCACATTGCCAGCTCCGCCCAAACTGTATTTTTCGCCAGAAATATCCACCACCTGTACGGGTGCCTCGGGCGATATACGGCTACATGAGCCATTGATATAGTGATCAAGCATCATATCGCCTATAACACATATCCTTATCTCGTTGTTACGAGGTAGTGTAAAAGCAGTCATTAAATAGTAATTGATCTAAAACTGTACAACATAGTTTTAGTATTTAAGTTGCGAATATCGGTATATCTTGTTGTATTACTAAAGAAATTTAAACAACAAAAAAGCCGGTTAGCAATAACCGGCTTTTTTAGCAGGCTTTGCATTTATAAAGCAACGGGCACGGCAACATCAAATTCCTCGAATATCGAATTGTTACTTTTATACTCGGGTACAATTTCTTTCATTTTTCGTACAACCATTGCATCGTTAAACGAGCCGGAAAGGTTAACCAATTCTGTAATGTGTTTGTTTATTTGTATGTAAGATTGCTTGCGTACTTTAGCTATCATGATCTTTTGATGATGAGTTGGGATGGTGTTTTCGGCATCATTCAATAACTCTTCGTATAATTTTTCGCCTGGGCGTAAACCTGTAAAGGTAATTTTGATATCCTGATCGACAACGAAGCCCGAAAGCCTGATCATCTTTT
This sequence comes from Mucilaginibacter mali, assembly GCF_013283875.1. Classification (NCBI taxonomy): domain Bacteria; kingdom Pseudomonadati; phylum Bacteroidota; class Sphingobacteriia; order Sphingobacteriales; family Sphingobacteriaceae; genus Mucilaginibacter; species Mucilaginibacter mali. Next base: position 1,497,923 of record NZ_CP054139.1, on the reverse strand, counting down.
TTGCCAAGTCGACAATTTTAACCGATTTACCCATATCAAAAAGGTATATCTCTCCCCCACTGCCCATAGAACCGGCTTCAAGTACCAGTCGACAGGCTTCAGGTATGGTCATAAAATAACGGGTAATTTCGGGGTGTGTTACTGTTATTGGCCCGCCTTTTTGTATCTGCGCTTTAAAACGCGGTATTACCGAACCATTAGAGCCTAATACGTTACCAAACCGTGTGGTGATATATTTTGTACGGTTTTTATTTTTCGATTTACTATTGATAACACTCAAATTTTTGTTGAGCACAATATGATCGTCACTGTGGAAATCAACCAAAGATTGCACATACATTTCGGCAATACGTTTCGACGCGCCCATAACATTTGTTGGGTTTACCGCTTTATCGGTAGATATCATCACAAATTTTTCTACACCGTGGTGCATAGATAGGTCTGCAATGTTTTTAGTACCCAGTACATTGGTATTTATCGCTTCACAAGGATTGTTCTCCATCATCGGCACATGTTTATATGCTGCTGCATGATACACATAATTTGGCTGGTAAGTTTCAAACAAAACACTCATGCGTTCTATATTACGCACATCGCCTATAAAGGTTACAAAACTGACATTATCATAGCCTGTATCTTCTAACTCTAATTGCAATTCATGTAAAGCTGTTTCGGCGATATCATTTAAAATGATAAGGGCAGGCTTATATTTCATTAATTGCCGCACCATTTCAGAACCTATTGAGCCGGCTGCACCTGTTACTAATATGTTTTTACTGTTTATTTGACTTTCAATCAGTGTATTGTTAATATGTATTGGCTCACGTTCCAATACATCTTCAATTTTTATATTTTGCAACTGACTTGGGTTAAGATGTCCGCCTATCCAGTTTGCAATTGGCGGTATATTTAAAACCCTAACATTGTTGGCAAGGCAAACATCAACTATGGTGCTTTTTATATTGATATCGATATCTTCTTTTGCAATAACAAGTTCGTTGATTTTTTCTGATACAATGATTTTTTCAATATCTGCTAATGGATGTATCTTAATATTGTCTATTTTTTTGCCGCGTATGCGGTTATCTTCGTCAATAAAGGCTACTATATTCATATTTAGCCCCGTGCCCTGTTGATCTAGTATGCGCTTGGTTGTAATGGCTGTTTCACTTGCACCATACACTATTACACGCTTTTGATTAAGCTTCAGGTTATTTATATAAGCAAACATGTATTTTACCAATAAGCGGTAACTTATCAGCAATACAAAGCTAAATAAGATGTTAATTATGATTATTTGCTCTATCCTGCTTACAAAATGACTAAGCAGAGAAGATTTGCTTATCGCATAAAATGCGACATTACTTGTTAACACTGAAAATAATATACGTATAGAATCCTGACCGCTGGTATACCGTACAATACCAGCATATGTTTTTAATACACCAAATACGAGGCAGTTAATGATAAGGAAAGTAAATAAAGCTTTATTTAACAGACTATAATTGACATGGCCTACTTCAAAGTTATTACTAATAGCATGTGCTAATATTAAAGATATTGTACAAAAAAATATATCCAGGAAAAAAATAATCCATCTGGGTACAATATTCATTCTATTTAACATGATAGATAATTTAAATATTTGCAAAAATAGTATGAAATTTTAAAAAACGCTTAATTAAATTCTAAATAACTTAGGCAGACAACCAGCTTAAAAATCATAGTATATATTTCTGAACGAGCTTTTAATCCCAAACGTTATAATTGACGTATTGTTTGTTGAGGCGATACTGCTTTCACGACGCGCGGCATATCCCAACTCAATACCTAAATTATTTTTGGGGTTTAATAAATAAAAAATATTTAGGGTGGAATAATATAAGTGCGTTTTAACACCCTGCCCTATAAAATTACCATAATCAGCAGCTCTATCTTTATACGATAGATTAATATTTTTTCCATAATTAACGCCTAAGGTATCCTGCCCGTACAAACTATAACCAAGTTGTTCACGTATTGTAAATCTTTTAACATTGTAAGTGCCGATCATCAAAAATTCTTTAAAATTTGCGCCATACGGATGAGCTAAAGACTGATTTAAATGGCTATAATTAGTAGCTGTTTTTTGCGAAGCATATGTATATGGCCGCACCGAATTAAGCTCAGCCTGCAAGTTAAGCCCTTTTATATTAAAAGCCTCCAGGTATTTTAACCCTAATTGTTCGCCGTGTTTGTTGGCCCAGTATCCGGTTCCGGCAAAAAACTCTTTAAATGTAAATTCATTTAGGGCAAACTGTCCATAAAGCACGTAGTGATTCAGGAATTTATAATTGCCTGTAAATCCAATAGTAGATTTACCCGGCGACCCGTTGGCCTGATCTACCGGATGCGCGAATATGATTGGATTTAAATAAGTGAAGTCAATGTCCCCTGGTTCCCACATCACATTTTCAAACAAGCCAAAGTTTAGGTTTTTATTTACATTCCAGCTTAAATAATGAAATATGCCGTGCTTTTTGGGGAAGGGGATATCATCGTTAGAAACAAGGCCATAATCATCCGTGAACTCGGCATACATGGCCATATACCTTAGCGGCCCCAATGTTCCTGTTAATTTGATAAAAGGATAATTAACCGCGTTGTCCGATAAGAGTAACGAGCGGTACCCATCGCCTATAAAGTTTTTATCGTAACCCATTTGCATGTTTAAAAAATTGCTCGGGGTAAACGAAATTGTACCGCCTGAATAGGCATAATCGAATGTGTTATGTACCGTAGTGTTATGAAGTGTGGCCTGCCCGGGCACTACCTGGTTATCATTCACAAATTTGGTAATATAACCTGCAAATTTTGCCTGGTTTTCATAAAGATATGTGTTAAAGGAAAAGAGTTTCTTTTTACCAACCACTCCTTTAATTTCAAAACCGCGGGTATTAAGGTATAGCGAACGCGATTTTTCATTACCGAAGGCCAGATCGGGCAAAAAGTCGGCAGTTAATTCGAAGTCGGGTCTTTTAAACTCTATTAAATGCTCTGCAAATATTTTTCGCCCCAGCCAGCTATCTGTTTGCCATTGTTTAAATTGAACTGGGCTTAATAACGAAGCATATTTTGCCGAGTCGAGCACATCGCCTATTATAAACGGGCGCATAGCTGTATGACTACGCTCGCTGCCTGAAAAGTATATACTTTTATCAATTTTACTGTTAATGTAATTGCTTATAGGTATTAATTCTGATTGAGCTTTGGCTTTCACAAAGGCAAAATTCAAAACCAACATTAAAAGCACATGTAAGTATCTTCTCATTTAGTACATCGTTAATTAGTTACACCGTACCCGTTTTGTAAAGCGTCGGCTGGCAACTATATTTCTAAATATTATGTAAAACACCGATAATATAATTAATATAATACATATTAACTGATATTTATTTATATCTGTAGTAACTACTATTATCCAATTTATAATTAACTGCATAAAAGCATATAAAGTAGCAACAGTTAAATGTTTAAATTTACGCTCGCTTACCATTAACTGATATAAATGCGAACGGTGTGCCAAAAATATGTTCTCACCTTTAAGTAACCGTAAAATAATTGTAAATACAGCATCTACCCCATAAACTGCTAATAATAGAACATACCGGATATCGGACGTTTGAAAGATAAGTTTGATTAACAGAAAACAAATAATAAAAGCAATAGATATACTGCCAACATCCCCTGCAAAACAAGCAGCCTTTTTGCGGAAGTTGAAAAAATTGAATATTAAAACACCTATGATAACAGATAAAAGCAGAGACGAATCTATAAAATAAGTTTTATAAGTATTTATCCAAAGCAAAGTAAGCAATGCAACCGCGCTGTATAAACCCGTTATGCCGTTAATGCCATCCATAAAGTTATAAGCATTTATAACACCAATTAACAACACAAATGCTACAGGTATATATATCCAGTTAACGCTAAACAATCCTAATTGCCAAAACACCATCAACATAGCCAGTAAATGCGCTAATAAGCGCAGGCGCCTTGAAAAATCCTTAATATCATCTAAAAAACTAATGGCCGATATCAGCAATAAACCTGCAACAAACCATGGATATTGAAGCCCCGAAAAAACGAACCACAAAAAAACCGAAAAAGGAAAAATTACACCTCCACCCCGTATGGTAATTTCGGTATGCGAACTGCGATGGTTAGGTTTATCGATAATGTTATAACGATCAGCTATTTTAAAATAAGCCAGTTCAATTATAAGCAGCAACACCAGATAGAGAAGATAGATCATATTTTGCGCAAACCTATGACAAGTTTGTTAAAGAAAGGTTTAATCTGAAATTATAACTTACTTTTATTTAACGTTACATCAGTAATTAAGTTTTAAACGTTATAATTTTAATCCTTTTAAAACAGGTTGCGGTGCCCATTTTAACAATGCGCGGGCCTTGCTATCGTCAAAGGTGAGATCGGCTGTTATTTTATTTAGCTTGACCGAATTAATGGGGCTTTTGCTGCCTATTATATCACCTGTAAAAGCCAACATTTTGGCAATAAAATAAGGCATATTAAATGGTTGTTTTTTATGCAGTTGTTTTGCAATAAACGTACTTAATTCATAAAACGAGGGGTTATAACCGTCTGTCAGATTATAGATCCCACCTGTCGAAGCCGCCGTTAAAACAGCATTTGCAACATCATCAATCAATACGATGCTTTTTTTTGCCTTCCCTCCGGCTATATTAAAGTAATAGCCTTTTTTTATGCCCAATATCATGGCACCCAAATTACCCGGCGGATTGCTGCCCGCCAGCAGTGGTAAGCGCAGGATGGTACAGGTTACATTATTTTTTTGGCACCATGCCCACACCAGACGTTCGGCTTCAATTTTACTTTCTCCATATGCCTCTTTCGCAAGTAATGGCATATCTTCTTTTATATTTGTCCCACTTTCAAGCCCATAAACAGCAACCGAACTAATGAATACGAAACTTTTGGGTAAGCCGGATGCTTCTGAACCTCTTAGTAGGTTTTGTGTACCCTTAACATTTACATCAAAAAAATCTTTTTTTTCTTCTTCTGTTTTAGGTACAATATGAGCTTTACCTGCCGCATGTATCAACAAATCGCATGCTGGTAACGAAGGGATATTTATGGCCAGGTCACTTGTAATATCTGCATTATCACGAGCCAGAGTAAAAACATCGTGTTGCAGAGCAATCAAATTTTGTACAATTGTTTTACCCAAAAAACCAGTGGCTCCAGTTATTATTACCTTCATTTCAAAAAAATTGCGCCAAACGTTTAAAAAAGCGTAATGGCATTAAAAAAAGTGGAGGCTTTAGGCCATTTTTTTTCCATGCTGCCACTATTTCCTTATTACCATTTAATATATTGGAAATGCTTTTATTTGTAGCCCCACCAAGCCTCATTTTCACCATTAATTGATCAACATACTTTGCTTTAAAGTCATATTTCTTAAATATTCTTAACATAAATTCATAATCAGCGGCGAGTTTATATTTTATGTCAAATACCCCTGCTTGTTGATATATATGAGAACGGACAAAAAGAGTGGGATGCGGTGGTACATTTCCTTTTTCAAAAAAATTTTTATAATAAGGCATTGATTTCCAACTTCTAACTTTTTTATTGATATCATCTTTTTTTACATAAATCAGATCTCCATACAATATTTCTGTTTCGGGATAGTTCCTAAAGGATAGGCAAACATCATTTAAAACATTACTATTGGCATAAACATCATCAGAATTCAATATCCCAATAACATCACCTTTGGCCAATCCAATTCCTTTGTTCATGGCATCGTAGATACCAAGGTCGGGTTCAGAAATAAACACGCTTATTTGATCGCTATTTTTTTTGATCAGTTCAACGGTACCGTCAGTTGAGCCTCCATCAATCACAATGTATTCTATTTCAACATTTTTTTGAGATAAAACAGATTGTATGGCATCCAGGATCGTTTCATTGTTATTATAAACAACAGTAATTATTGAGATAGTCATTTGGTAGCATTATGGGGTGGTAGCCGAACGTTTGAAAGTTAAAAATCCAACAATACGGCCTTTAAAGGCTATACGTCTTTTATTAAACGTAGTAAAATCTGCCTTTAATAGATTAATGAGCGATTGAATGATTTGAAAGCTTAATGAAAAGCAAAATAACAGGCCATAAATAAGATTCAGATTTTTCCTGAAGATAGCGCCATACCCTTTAGCATAATAATAAACCTTATCGTTAGACATTACTGTTACATGCAAAAGGGGATGCCATATAGATATTGCAGGCGTATACATTACCTCATACCCCTTGTTTAAAGCATTCATGATATAATCAAATTCTTCGCCCGATCCATACTTAGAGCCCACACCAAAATTTTCATCAAACAGTAGTTCCTTGCGTTTATTAAAACAGGTTATCGCCGAGTTATTGTTATGGAAATTGATTTTATTTAGCCTTATAGGTTTAACAGACCAATTTCTGATAATATTTGTTTTCGTTTCAAAATCGTATATACGGCCATAAAACATATCCACGTGTTTATTAGCCATGCTAAAATCATACACTTGTTGTATGGTTTCAGGATAATACGTACAATCATCGTCCGGAAAGGTAATTAGTTCGCCACGGGAGTGTCTAATTCCAATATTCTTATTAATCGCGATACCTTTTTTGGCTGATTTAATATGCTTAATATCTAACAGTGTAAAATAGTCGCTAACGATATGATCAATGCTTATCTTATCATTTTGATCGATAATCAGCACCTCGAAATTTTTATATACTTGTTTGGTTAACGATTCAAGAAGTTCCCTTAATTCTTCCGACCGATTATAGGTAGCAACAATTAAACTAATTAACATGAGAATCTGATTTTACACTTTCAACAAAATAATTCCTAAATAACTTGTAACCAAACAAAGTTCCTACAGTTAATAAGGAAACAAAAAACTCATTGAATATCATAACCCAATCAAAATATATTAAAATGTGATATAAAGGAGGCAAAAAAAGCAACAATATATATGAGTTATTTTTTAATTTATACAAAAAAATGAAATATAACAACAAAAAAAGCACTGTTAATATAATAGACCAATAGCCAAAATACAGGTATAAATAAACAGGAAATGTTATATTTATTGACATATAGTTTTCTAATACGAAGCTTTCAGATTGCCCGAAAAATATTTGCCTGTAATATTGATTAGGCATTATATCAAAACCAAATAGATCTCCAGGCACAAGAGAGTCCACAATAAGTTTCAGTTGATGGATCATACCATATTTCTCAAAAAACAAACTAAAATCCAGGCTGTTCGTGTCCATAAAATGAACTGGGATCATTCCCAGTTCAATACATGAAACACGACCGATCATAACATAAGAAATAACACTTAGGTCAACCGCTGAAAAACTTTCACGCAGTTGGGTGGCGAGTATAAATAAAACAGGCGATATAATCGAGGCATAAACCAAAAGTTTCTTAATCCCCTTTTGGTACTTGTTGAAATTATAAAAACCAATACCGATTAAAAAAACAAGCACAATACCAATAATAGCGCTGCGGCTGCCGGATAAAGTTATAACCACTACATAAATCAATATCATTTGAACAACTTTCATTTTTTTTTCCTGCAAAAAAATGGCAGCCATTAATAGTACAAGCGGATTTAAAAATAAATTGACGTAATTAAATAAGCTACCCGAAAGTGCTCCAGAAACTATCCCTTTAAAACCACCTGCAACAATCACAAACAACACTGTATAACACATTGAAACATAAAAAAGTTCGCTGGCTGCCGAAGATCGGATTGCGGGTTTAACCTGGAAGTTTTTCAGCGGCAAGATGTATAACAATGACACAGTAATTAAAATTGGCAATACATTAAGCCAAAAAACCTTGATAGACGCACCTGAATCGGTTATATCAGAATATAAGTGAATATCGCCAAAACATAGAATATATATTTGGGGGATTATAAAATGAAATATCAGATAAAAAAATAAAATTGCTATAAACGCCTTTTTCATTTAAAACATCCTTTTTTTTAAGCAACAGCCTACCTGATATAATGATTTAAATTTAATGATGTGATTACCATTTATGAAGGATAACCATATATGATGAAGAAAATCATGAGTTTTATTACTCATTAAAAATATCCTGGCTATTTGATAATGCATTGCTCCGATGGCCTTTTTTTTTAATGATTGGTTGTTTAATTTATCTATAAAGTAAGGATATAATGATTTGAATCTGTTTACTTGCCTATTATCGGATAAAGTGATGTTATCATCTCCCAGGCTATAATATCCAAGTTTTTGCGGCACGTATTTAAATCTTATTCCGCTTTGAGCCATTCGCAGCCATAAGTCGTAGTCTTCCATAGCAATGATGTCTCTTGCTTCACTGAAGCCACCGCTCTTTATTAATGATGATCTCCTGATGCATGTTGATGAAGTTGCGATGGTATTCAGGTTAAAAAGAAGGTCATAAAAACAGTTATCTTTTAATTGCCGGCAGGTCATTGTCTTGTAATGGGCCTCATTCTTTATCATGATAAGGTCATGATAAAAAAAATCATAATCATCTAATTTCAGCTGTGATAGTTTGTGTAACCTGTCGGTCATGTACCAATCATCGGAATCTAAGAAACATATCCATTCGCCCGAACTATGTTGCAAAGCTAAATTTCTTGGGCGTGCAGGCCCCCCCCAATTTTCGGTATAAATGTAGTGTATTGCTGTTTGCGGATAATTGTCTTTGTATCTTTGTACAATGTCTTTTGTATTATCCGTTGATCCGTCATCTGCGACAATTATTTCCAGATCGCTTACAGTTTGCGTTAGTACTGATAGTAAACATCTGTCCAATTCAGTTGCCCTATTATAAGTAGGTATGATAATAGAAAACTTATAATTATGGGTAAACATACCTAAATCATGCAAAATTTATGCTAATTTTAACTTGCTTCTATTTAATTATATACTGCTATCTAAAAGTGATTTGAGTTTTTGACGGAACAATGTTCCGGAGAACTTATCTTTTATAGTTGCTACCCCGTTCGCAATTATTTGATGGTTATCATCACTATTTAGCACATAATTAATCTTATCGTACAGTTTTTCTGAATTTGCTGGTTCAACTAAAAAACCGTTTTCATTATCCGTAATGATTTCCGGTATCCCACCTACATTTGTTGAAATCACTAACCTCGCGTTTGCCATTGCTTCAAGTACAGAATAGGGCAACCCCTCCCATAACGATGGAAAAATAAAAACGTCGAATGTCGTTAATACATCTTTCACGTTGCCGTGATAATAACCCATAAATATCACTTTGTCGGCAATGCCATTTTCTGTGCAATATGTTTGGGCCAATGCCATATCACGTCCTGATCCAGTTAATATTAGTTGCAGGTTCGGGTAATCTTTTAACAGTTTTTTAAAAGAATCAAGCAAGTACATAATTCCCTTGGCTTGTTCTATCCTACCAATGTAGCCAAGTTTATATACCGGTAGATTTATATTAAACCTGGTAAAATTAACGGGGCCGTTGTGTATTTCTTTAGTTGGAATAAAATTATGCAATACCACAATCTTATCCGGTAAAAAACCCCGCTTAACAATAAATTCATTTTTTATACACTCAGAATTTACAATCAAATAGTTTATATTATCTTTTATTTTTTTGTAAAGTAAATCAACCATCGTCTTTTTGTGCGGCATTGAAACTACCGTTAGCCATACAGGAATCTTTAATTGGTTCGCGGAGTTTACGCAATCTAAACATGTAATTGCAGATGGATATCCACCATTACAGCTAATAACAAGCGCCGGGTTATGATATGCAATTGTTTTTTTGATTTTTTTATTATTAGACCACTTAAAAAAACCATAAATTAAAAACCTAAATGCCTTGATCAGCACTCGGCATATAAAAAAAAACAACTTGCTTAGCCTACCCGATTTTATATTTTGATATAGGATAGGTATAGACCTAATATTAATTGTATGATATTGAAATTGTCGTTCTATTTTTTCCAAGTCGCTCTCAAACATCCCATTTTTATTAGAAATAAGGATAAAAGAGCAGTTTTCGGGGAAATTATTGATCAGGTCAATTACGTATTGGTTCCCTCCCCCGCGTTCATAGTTTTCGGTATATACAAGTATCTTTTTCAAGTTATTTAACTTTAAATACCCCCAAAATATAGCTGCTGGTTTTGCTAGTATTTAAGTTACCGAAAATTAACGCCCCGGTTTTCACAGCGCATTTAAGTATAAATTGCACAAATTTATTACCTGCATTTGTATTAAAAAGCGCAGGTTCAAATCCGCCTACATAATCCAGTTTTATTATTTCGAGTCCTCTTTTTTCTGCATAATCCCTCAAAACTGCTGTATCCATAATATTAAGATTATGAATGGGTAGAAGTTTAGTATCAGTAGTGTTGTTATCAATAATTTTTTGAATTATATAGTTGATACCTCTAAAATTTGGTAATCCAATTAATAAATGCGCGCCAGGCTTACAGAATTTGATATGCTTATCCAATATTGCATCCCAGTTATCAAAATGCTCTATAAAACCTAATGAAAAAACAACGTCAAACTCCGGAACAGCATCAACAGCCAAAAAATCGGCTATTTGAATAGCATACGCTTCTTCCGGAATATTAAGTATTTGGAAATTTTCAATAGTTTTGCGTGCTGCTATATCTACGTATTCTATTCCGGTAATGTGGTATCCTAATTTTTCATAAAATAGAACAAGCCATTTACCTGGAGCGCAACCTATTTCCAAAACCTTCTTTTTAAGGTTGGCTTTAGGGATATACTTTACAATATTATCTGAAATGACACGGTCATTTTTTAAATTATAGTTGACGATCTGAGGGAATTTTAAATTCGCCCAAAAACCCGCCCAAAAATCTTCTTCTGTTTTTTTCATTTTTTTAAAGCAAATTATCGTAAATTTCTTCTATTTTATAGCGTTGCCTCCATCCGGTATCTTTAAAAAGCTTGTTGTTATCACCACAACTTACAGGTATGTCGTCTTTTTTAACTAATTCTGGCTTTACATTTACCGTAATGCTTTTCCCCGATACTTTTATAAGCGAATCAAGTATTTTTGACATTGCAATATGACTACCACTACATACATTATAAATTTGGCCGGCTTTACCTTCAAATAGTATTTTGAAAAAGGCATCTAAAACATCGTTTATAAATAAATAATCTCTTTCTGAAGATAGATTGCCTGTAAATATTACATCTTCATCTTTACTATTATTAATCTGCTTTATAAAAGAACCTATGGAAAGCTTGTCGGACATTGACCTACCGATTATATTAAAGGTTCGCGCAATGTTCGCTGGTATCTTAAATTTCCGGGTATAATAGTTAAAATACTGCGTTTGTATAACTTTAGAAAGCCCATACGGCGTTATCGGCAACAATTCATGATTTTCTGAAAGCGGAATGACGCTGTTTGCCCCATACTCAGCGGCAGAGCCAATAAACAAAACCTTCTTGATTTCTAGTTTAAGGTCAATGATCGTTTCTAATACTCGTCTCGATAATTCCGCATTTAATGCAAGGCATTTATTAATGTCATTATTGTCAAGCGTACCTGCCAAATTAATAATATAATCCGGGACTACTTCGGCCAGTATCGTTTGAAGTGATAATGGTTCAAAAAAATCAAACCTTAAATAGTTTATATCTTGCACAGGTTCCGCAAACTCGCTTTTGCTTGCAAAATAAAAAACGTGTTTATCAATATAATGGTTTTGAGCAATATAAGACGCTAAATTTTTACCAATGAAACCGTTTGCGCCTAAAACTAAGATCTTACTTTTCATAAAATGTTGAAAACAGCGATATCAGGCCAATATTATTTATTTTGCTTGATGGTAAACAATAGTTCATTCACTGTTTTCCTGGTTTTTGCAGAGAAAAAGTATTGAATAAAAAACGACAGGAGTACCCCAATTCCTGTCACGCCCATTACAAGGATTAGGTTAATCTTTGATTTTTCGTGTGGTAAAAACCCATTAGCGCCTAATAAAACTATTACCAAAAAGACAACAGGTATAATAACAGGCTCTAACACTGATTTTAAAAAACTGATAAAAGAGGTATCCAAAAACTTTAGCAAATAAAATGTATAATATGAAGCCGACAGTAAGAATGCGATAAATGTAAACACTGCAAACGACTTTAGTCCCAAAATAGAATATAGGCCTATAATCCCTATCCAATATACAGCAGGTATAATTGTATTGATTGTATACATTTGCTTAATTTTTTCTTGAGCCAGCAACAACATACTCGTAGGATAAGAAATGAAAGCAAAGATATTACAAAAAATAAGAATCTGGGCCAATATCGTACTTTGCTCATAACTTGCACCAACCCAGGATAAAACAAACGATCTTGTGGTAATCACTTGTGCTATAATTGGGAATATCACAAGTGGTAAGGTAATTTGAATTACTTGCCTTACGAATATCTTTAATCCTTCTGTATCCTTAACCCCAACAAAATGATTAAAACGAACGCTGAATGGAGAAAAGAGTATACCGAAAATACTTCGAAAAAAGGATAGCATTGTAAGACCGATAGCATATATCGCCACTTTATCGACTCCTAAAAATTTACCAATTACAACACTGTCCAGTTCATAATACAATATCCAGGCTATTGTTACATACAAACTCGAAAGTGCTAAGCTATTTACCTTTTTATAAATGCCTTTGTCGAAACGGAAACATTGGACGAATAAACGAAAATCATACTTGTATCTGTAATAAGCCATAGCTAAAAAGGTGAGATACGCTATAGCGGTAATTACCTGACTAAACAAAAAATATTCGACAATCAGATAATTACTGCCGCCGAAAAAATATAAGACAGAAACTATTTTCAGAGCACTTGCTACGCAAAAAATGCGCTGTATCACATAATCTTCCAAACGTATACTGAATATTACTTGTGTAATACGCTGTATCACCGTTAAGGGTGCAAAACAAGCTAAAATGATCAATAACTTAGAAGCGATAGAAACTTTCGCGGGAGTATTCAAGTCTTTAAGGAGTACCTGAGGATTAAAACCCAGATATAAAAAGATTGCCGAACATAATAATATAAATATCAATAAAATGAATGAAGTAAAGCCTATTACTTTTATTTCATCTTCCTTTTCATTCCTGGAGTAATGTTCTGCAGCATATTTTTGCCCTGCTGCCATAAACCCCAGATCAGAATATGCAAGAAAAATTGAAACGGAAATACATACCGAATATATACCATAAGTTGAGGGGTCTTTTGTAAGATAGGGCACAACCACAAACATTGATAAAAAGTTTAATATCAGTGATACTCCCTGCCATATGTATATTTTAACGTATTGTAATAAGTATGATTGCCTGCGCATGTAATTATATTTTAGAAATAGTATTATTCACAATATCGAACGATAATGTGTTCTCACTTTCCCTCGACGTTAAATACTGATATTTATAATCAAAATATTTTAAAATATTAATCTCTTTTAAAGCGGCCAGGTTTTTATTTATAACAGTAAAATTTACCAAACTGCTGTCTAACGTTTGTGCGCAATAATTAATTGTTTGGTAAAAATGTGGCATTGTATTTTTTATCTCATCGTTATAGATAAAGATGATCGGTTTTTCATTTAATACCGCAAAATTAAGTGATGTGGAACAATGGCTTATAGCAAATTCACAATGTCGCGTTAATTCAGCTGTTTGGTCAAAATATACTCCTCTTCCCTGAAAGGGATTCTCTTTCTTATAATTATCAGCTTTAGGATGTGCAGCAATGATCACTTTTAGATCGTATCGTTCTTCTATAAATTTAAAAAGCGCGTTTAATTGCTTGTAATAAGTATCAACAGTTACTGTTTTAATACCAAGAATAGAGAAATCAGGATGGTGTGGCAAATAATCATCCAAAAAAACCGCATATTTTGAATGCGTAACTCTGGTGCTGTTTCTGGTTTGGTGATAACGCTCATAATCAAACGAGTTTATATTTATCAGCTTTGATTTATCATTATCTATTTGGGAACCTACGCCAACAGTATATATACCTAATTTACCCGAATTAAATATAATATCATAAGGCTTAACCAAGCCGTATTTTTTGTATGCCAAAGCAATTTTATTTATGAGAAATAAATACAATAACCTAGCATTAAACAACTTACGAATTTTCGATATTAAGGCATTGGTTGAAAACGCAAGGTGTGGCATTGGAACCGCGCCCCTTGCAAAAAATGCGGTAAAGCATTTATATTTAGTCAATAGCTTAAATAATTGCATAACCCGTGCTTCATACGTGATAATAATCATAAACAAAGTACTTTCTGTACTTTGTTTTTTTATTTCCGCTTCTACACCATTTAAACTATTTATCTTGATTACATATGGACAATCAAATTCTGCTGTTAAAATACCTGGGAAAAAAACTTCACTGAGGTCCCAATATTCTATTTCGAAGCCCCCGTTGTCTATTAATTCAGTTAAAAAAAAGTTCTTTATAAAAACTTTTGTTATGGGCTGATAGGTTACAAAAATAATCTTTCTGATCATATTGTTAATAAACGAAAGGCAAATAAGATGTCGTGTAATGTTAATTAAATTGCGGTCCAACCACCATCAACAATCAAATTATGCCCTGTTACGTAGCTTGCCTCATCTGAGATCAAATAATGAACTGCGGCTACAATATCTTCAGGAGTACCCATCCGTCGCATTGGCACCTTTTTATTATAATTTTTTAAAAAAACATCTGATTGGTTATCAAATATCCCCCCTGGCGATACACAGTTAACACGTACCTGATAAGGACCATAATATGATGCAAGATACCTGGTAAGATTATTGATGCCACCCTTAATAGCTGAGTAAGCTACCGCATTTGTCATCTGTGTTCCTTCATAAACAGTAAAATCGGGCCCTACTAAACCATATATGGATGACATGTTTACTAATGATCCATACCCCTGGTCCTTCATTGTATTCAGCACTATTTTACAGCATAAAAAATAACCATTTAGGTGCATATCGACATTTTTTCGCCACGAATCAAATTCGACATCTTCAAGCGCATTGCCCCAATCTGCTGTTCTGGGATATGCGTTATTAATCCACGCATTTATTTTACCGTATTTAGACAATATCTCGCTAACTCCCTTATTAACGGAAGTTTCATTTGTTATATCCATCATAAGGTTGTCGCTATGCTGGTGATCAAATTTTATATCGACAGATACTACAATACCTTCTTCGGCGCGAAGACTATTTACAATTTTTTTACCTAATAATCCATTACCCCCGGTAACAACTATTACTTTATCTTTAACGGAGAACATTAATTATACTTTCTAAATACCGGTTTTATAACCGGGGATCTTAAATATGCATTTGTACCCTTATCCAAAGCCTGGGCATAAATAGTTAATGATGCTTTAATTGCTGACAGGGTCATATCCAGTTCTATTTCTTTATGGGCATAAGAAATGGCTATACACGGTATTAATACATTGTTATTTATCATCTCCTGTGCAAATAATGTTCGCATTGGCAACGAAGGGTTGCCACCATTATCTTTTGTGACAAAATTTGGCGAGCATGGGTATCCTTCCAGATAAAAGCGATCGGCAATACCTAATTCGGTCGCAATATTATTCGCCTCATTTATCAAAGTTTCTCCATAACGCCAAAAATGCGCTATAACATTATCTCTCTTCAGTACTTCGATAGTTTTTATAAATGCACCTAAAGCACTCATTTCAGCACCGTGTGTGGTTGAAGTTAGAAACACTCGCTCTGCCCCTTCTTCCAATATACCGCCAATTTGCATAATTTCTCTTTTACCGCCCAGTGCTGCTACCGCAAAGCCATTAGCCATTGCCTTTCCAAACGTACACAAGTCAGGTTCTACATCAAAAAATGCCTGAGCCCCCTGCAAATGCCATCTAAAGCCTGTTATCATTTCATCAAGGATAAACACTGCTCCATTTTGTCTGCACAAATCTTTCACTGTATGTAAAAAATTGTTTGTAGGTCCTACAGTAGTCGCCGCCTCCAGCATCACTCCCGCTATTTGATCTGGATATTGCTCAAATAAATTTTTAAGTGAGTTATCATCGTTATAGTTGAACTTTAGAGTTAAAGTCCGCATCTCTTCGGGGATACCTTTTGTTAATGGTGTCGAGCCAATGAACCAATCGTCAAACGAAAAGAAAGGATGTTCGGCAGCTACGGCTATATATTTCCTATTGGTATAAGCCCTGGCCAATTTCACTGCTGCAGATGTTACTGTTGAGCCATGCTTCGCAAATTTAACCATATCAACTGATGGTATGGTCTCGATCAATAATTCAGCAGCTTTTAATTCGGTAAGTGATGCTCTTGTTAAATTATTGCCATTCAGTATCTCTTGATAACAGGCTTCTGCAATCTCTTTGTTTCCATAACCAATATTCACAGATCGTAAGCCCATGCCATAATCAAGATATTTTTTATCGTATGCATCAAGAACATACGCTCCGTGACCACTTTTTAATATAGATGGAGCATTTGACGGGTATTGATCATCTCCTCGCGAATAAGTGTGCGCACCACCAGGTATGGCATTATGTAATCTGTTTGAATATGAGTCTCTCATTTAGTAGGATCTTTAATTTTCTAATTCTTTTAATTTATTAAAATTCACTAAATATTGTTCGTTAAGATGTGTATTTAGTAAATATATTTTTTGTTCCAAAATAATATTTATCAATTCATTGTCGCTTATAGATATTATCTTGTCGCCCATGATCTGAATTATTTTTTTAAAAAATAACGCATCATCAGGATAATCCAAAGTCATCCTGATTTTTTTTTCGTTATCATTCGCTACAAAGGCAATATTATATTTTTCATAATTATCAAATATTTTACCCCAGCCTGTTTCAAGTTTTTTTGATATATGATTCCGTAGCGATGTTTCGAGTATTGTTTTTGAATACCCAAACACATTCATCCCTATCGGCAATCCACTGGTTTGTACAATTTCGTGCTGTTTAAGACCTTCAAACACCAGCCGTGCGGCTTTTGCAGAGCATAATATATCATCACCGTCTATTGATATGATCTTATTAATCTTATTAGCCTCTGCACATTCTAAATGCCGAAGTGGTATATTTTCATCTGAACCATAAAAAATATCTACATTTTGATGCTTTAAAAGTTCAGCAAACTTATGATTTTCCGGCGCGATAGAACTTGTTATAAATATCTTGATCTCATTATTCTTAATTTCCGTATCAAACTCACAGGCATAACGTTGTATCAACCACTCAATAAATGTTTTTCCATTAGCTTCTATCAGATGCTTTTGGCTAAGCCTTGTTGAACCTAAACGTGCGGTAATAAAGATGCCTGTCATATAAATTTCACTATTATGTCTTCGTCACAGGACCGTTCGGCAGCATATAGCAGCTGCAAAACTTTATGATCTTTAGATAATGTATTTGGGAAAAAACCCTCACCGGCAACAGCTTTTAAAAAAGCATCCATTTCATCAATATATATTTGCTCGGTAATATTTTTATTATATCCGGCCTGTGCAGATGTTATTTCATATGTAATCTCATCCCACTGATTCGATTCGGGTTCAAAAATTTTTATTGCATTATCATCCCAATCCCAAGATAATTGCTTTTTGTCACCATTGATCACCAATCTCCTGGTTGCATGACGGGACACTACATCAACAGTTAAATTGAATATCATCGTATTATAATCCAGCAGCAGGTTGTATGTATCATCAATTTCTTCTGCACCTTGTATATTTATCGCTTTTTTATAAAATGCAACAACTTTTTTAGGTAATCCTAAGATCATGGTAATCCAGGTTAATTCAAATGGTACTATTTCCCTTCCGCCGCCTGTAGCTTTATTTGACACGTAATAATCCGATACATTTTCATATGTGTGCCAATCTGGTAAATATTGACCAGAATGGTATAAAAAGTTAGAGATAGTGCCTAACTCACCTTTCTCGATAATGCTTTTAATCTTTTGTATTGCCGGATGAAAATATAAAGTACATGACGGGGCTAAACAAATATTCTTTTTATCCGCTTCTTTTATAATTTCCTCCATGCCTGTATCCACAACACTGGCTTCAATAAATGCAGGGATATTTAATTGCAAAGCCTTGTTCATATAAATATGATGAACATCCGGCGGTACAGAGATCACGAATGCTTTAATTTCATACTCATGAATAATCGAATCAAAATCTGTCGCCGTAGGTATTTTATATTTATCAGAAGCTTCTGCACAACGATCTTCTCTTTTATCAAAACCAATGATATTTTTTAAGCCTATAGCAGAAAGATTCCTTATCCTTCTTTTACCCATAGAGCCTAATCCAATTATCAAAATATGACCTTCCATTTTAAAATTTTATATATTTAATATCTTGTTGAGCTTTTATATAATCGTCGTGTTTGCCAATATCCAGCCAATACCCCCGCAACGGATAAGAAGTTACCTTAAACCCATTTTTAATAAGATCATCCATAAGGTCTGTAGCGTTGTAAAATGTTTCACGCGGTATTCGTTCACACATTTCTTTTTTCATCAGGTATATCCCTGCATTTGCAAAATATGTATAGGTGGGTTTCTCTTTAAAACTCCGGATAAGGTTCTCCTGGGTTTCTAAAATAGCGTATGGGATGTTTACGTTATAAGGTATAGTAGCAACTGAAAAATCTGCATCCGATTTAATAAACTCCAAAAAAAATTGTTCATAATCTAAGTTTGTCAACACGTCAGAGTTTGTCACTAAAATATGATCATGCTCAAATGTCGCTATTGTAGATACACATCCAATTGTACCTAGCGGCAAATTTTCTTCCAAATAGTTAATCTTTACACCTTTACCCTCGCCATTTTTAAAAAAATCTTTTATCTTTTCACCCAGGTATTTAACAGATATCCAAAAATCATCTATTCCAAAATCTGCCAGACGATCTAAATTATGCTCAATAATAGGCTTGTCTCCCACTTTTAGCATCGGCTTGGGTTCCGTATCTGTAAGTGGTCTTAATCTTTCACCCCGCCCGCCGGCCATGATAATGGCATCAATCGGCAAATAAGATCTCAGAAATCGAAAATTAATAATATTTACAACAACTCCATTATAGTCTATAACGGGCAAAATTTTATAACCACTATCTCTATATCCAATTATTTGTTGAATTGTATAGTTTCCGCGCTGTATATATTTGGGATTCGGTTGAACAAATTCGTCAACATTATTTTCCAAAGTCAGGCCTTTTAACAAGCCCCTTCTAACATCTCCATCTGTCAGCGACCCAACAAGCTGCCCGCTTCTGTTTATAACAAACAGGATAGCATCAGGTCCCAGTTCATTAAATGTTGCCAAAGCTATTTTTATAGAACTGTCAGATAAAATTAAATGCTTCTTATAATCATATTTCATTTAAAATGTACATTAAAGTAATGCCTGTTTTTAAAAGGCAATATTGTTAAATACTTTGGGAGAATATTTTTTTACATGTATCGATCTTATGGCATTAACTATTTCCTGTGCGGCATTTCCATTACCATAAGGTGAAATCACTAAATTTGTTTTTAATTTGAATTCAGAATCTTTAATCTGTTCAAATGCATTTACTATTTCAGTTGTATTTACGCTACAATTAATAATACTTTGTGCCTGTATTCTTCCATGTTGTCTGCTCCCAATGTTGATGGTTGCTATCCCAAGAGATGGAGCTTCTACAATCCCGCTTGAACTGTTTCCAACTATTGCATCACAAACTTTCAATACAGATAAAAACCGAATTGTTCCCAGCGATGTAAAAGATGCAGCTTTATCAGGGTTCATACTGATATATTCATCTATCATTTGATTGATAATCCTTCCATCGGTATCAGCATTAGCCTTGGTGAAAATAAAAAAACTCTCATCCTGCGTATTTATCGCACTTAACAGTTCCTTAAATTGTTTTTCTGAAGATATATCTCCTAACGTGGTTGGGTGAAACGTTACTTGATAATTATACTTCAAAAATTTGATACCCAAGTCTCTTTCCAATTGCTCCCTACTAAGCGGAATTATGTTTTTAATATTATCTATACTTAAAGCACCTACATTAAAAACATGTTCAGCGTGTTCACCCAATTGAATAACCCTTTTACGGTATTCATCTGTTGAAGTAAAATGATAATGGCTCATTTTAGTAATGGCATGCCTTATAGCGTCATCATAAGCACCTTCAGTAACCTCTCCGCCATTTATATGCGCAATAGGTATCTTGTATATTAAAGCCGCTGATGCAATTGCAAGCATTTCGTATCGGTCGCCCAGTATGATAAGCAGGTCTGTCGCTAGGTTTTTAAAGGCATCGGCATATCCGATCATACCCAAGCCCATTGATTTCACGATCCCCCCGGCTGTGTCAGATGAAAGCAGCATTTCTACTTTGGCATCTATTTTTAAGCCATCTCTTTCAATTTGCTGATAAGTTAAGCCAAACTCAGGCGATAAATGAGCACCTGTTACTAATGTTTGAAGCGTCCACCCAGGTTCAATTAATATCTTATCTATTAAAGGTTTTAACAGTCCATATTCAGCCCTTGTTGCTGTGGCTATGCAAACTTTCATCTGTTATAGTTCTATTAATTCATCTTCAAAGAAGTCCCGTTTCGCTATTTTTCCAATAACTTCGTCCCACTTCATTGGAGAAATGCCATTTCCTGGTCGTTTTACAGCTAAATTATTTTCCGAAAAGTATTCGCCTTTTGATATATTACAATAAGCCACTATGCTTTTTCTGGCTATTTCTATATTCTTTTTTTCAGATTCAGACGGCTCCTTTATCCCTGAACCTGAAATCGCGATATCAATGTTTCTAATAGCGGTAACCATGGCCTTTAATTCGGCAGGCTCCAGCGAAGCGCGATGGTCCGGCCCATCCATTGTTTTGTCCAATGTGAAATGTTTCTCAATAACTGACGCCCCTAAGGCTACAGCAGCAATTGGCACCTCAATGCCCAATGTATGGTCTGAATACCCTACCTCTGTTTCAAACTCTTTTTTAATATTGAGCATCGCCATAAGGTTTACGTCTTTCATAGGCGTAGGATATTCTGTATTACAATGAAGTATCGCAATATCACTGATCAAAATACCCGATCGAAGAAAAACATCAACAGCCTGTCTTATTTCGGTTAATTGTGCCATACCAGTAGATAGGATTACTTTTTTAAACAGTTTTGCAGCATGACGCAGGTATGGGAGATTTGTAATTTCACCCGATGGAATCTTAACCAAATCTAACCCTGCCTGTGCAAGATAATTTAGTGAATCACGATCAAAAGCTGTTGAAAAAAACTTTATATTTTTGGCCTTGCAATAACTGATAAGCTCATCATGCTGTTTAAATGATAACTCAAGTTTCTTTACCATTTCAAATTGCGATTCATTTTCAATGGTTGAGTTTTTTATTTGATAGGCTGCTTTGCCAGCATTTTTAGTAATCGACAACTCTGTTTTAAATGTTTGAAATTTTACATAATCTGCACCGGCATTTGCCGCTTCGTCAATCAAACGGAAAGCATTTTCCATAATGCCATTATGATTAACCCCAGCTTCGGCGATTATAATTGTTGATCCCATTATTTTAAAAATTTTTTAGCCGGTACCCCTATGTGTATAGAATCATTATCGATATTTTTCGTCACCAAGGCAGATGCCCCTATCGTATTATTGTTACCCACGTTTAAATGTTGCAAAATCACAGAACCAACGCCAAATAAATTACTGTTGCCAATATGCAATCCACCAGATAAATTTACAGATGGGTTTATCACATTGTAACTCCCGATTTGACAGTCGTGCCCAATAGTGGCGGATAAATTAAAAATATTAAAATCCTTAACGCTAATGCAAGTTGTAAATATTACACCGGCTGTAATAACATTTCCTCTGCCAAATTCCACTTCATGAATGTCATATATAGCAGACGGATGGATGAGATTGGGAAAAACAAAATCGTTAAACTTATGTGCCAGCTTGGTAATTAAAAGCGGATCGCCAACACCAATGGCTAAATTTACCTTGTTATCTGCTTTATTACTTATTGTTGCAAGACCGTCCTCTGAAATTACCGGCACGCTACGTTCATTAAAACGAATGTCATCTCTTTCTTCGATGTCAACAAATGCTACAACTTTATAAAGATTTAACGATTTAACTAACGCATAAACTTCCTTTGCAAAGCCTCCGCTGCCTAATATATATATATCTTCCATGATGCATTTAACAATTTCTTTTCTTAAATCTGTCGCTCAATATGATCAGGTTAAGGGGGCATATTTTAATACGGTGCCTGCCCAGGAATAGCCTACACCAAAGCCGGCTAAAACTATATTCCCTTTTAATAGGCCATCTTTTTGGGCATGATATAAGGCGATAGGAATGGTTGACGAAACCGTGTTTCCTACTTCCTCTAAATAGTAATAAAATCTTTCTTCTTCTATTTTTATTTTTTTACGTAAAAAGTCCATCATAAATCTATTTGCCTGATGAAAAACAAACATATTTATGTCACCTTGTGATAATTTATTTTTTTGCAAAGTGTTTTTTACAAGCTCCGGAACGGCACTTAAAGTAAAATTAAATATTTCTACTCCGTTCATATAAAGATAATCCGATGAAATGGGGTTCTCGTTTTCATCAAAATACAAATCATTTAGTCGATTTTTAAAACGGAACCCGCCTGTTTTTATCATCAGGTTATCCGCGCCAGAGCCATCGGCACCTAACGCAAACATGCCAATTTCGGCAAAACCATGTGTTGAAATTAATGTGGCTGTTGCCCCATCACCAAATATGGCTTTGTTACTTTTATCCTTTTGGTGTATACTTTTACTATAAGTTTCTGAAGTTATAAGTAAAACATTTTTTGCAACCTGTCCCGCGATTAATCCTTTAGCCAACGATAACCCATAAACAAATCCGGAGCAACCTAAATTAAAATCCAATGCCCCTGTGTTAACAGATAATTTCAACCTGTTTTGCAATAAGCAAGCAGTGGTTGGAAGAAAATAATCTGGCGATTGGGTACAATACAATAAGTAATCTATTATTGAACGGTCAATATTGTGTTCGTTAAATAGTTTTTCGGCTGCGTGAAATGCCAGGTCCGACGCAAATTCATTTTCAGCGGCTATATGCCGCTTATTAATACCGATCTTTTTTACTATTTTCTCTGCAGTCCATTCCGGAAAGTCCGAAATAAGATCTTCATTTGTTACAATTTTCTCTGGCAGATAATACGATATACTATTTATAAATGCCTTCATATTAATATGCTATTGTCCTGCCGCCGTCTAACAGGATGTTTGAACCAGTAACCCACGACGAAGCATCAGAAAGGAGATATACAACAGCATATGCTACTTCTTCGGGCTTGCCATACCTGCTTAGCGGATATTTTTTTATATCAGCGTTAATCTGTTCATCAGTTACAGCACCATTGCTCATAATATCAGTTGTAACCATGGCAGGCATTACGCTGTTAACCCTTATTTTTTTTGCAGACAGATCTAACGCCATTCCTTTTATAAGTCCGTTTAACGCACCCTTGGTTGATGAATAAAGTGCCCCGCCATAATAAGATGTGAGGATACCGGAAATTGATGTTATAAAAACGATCGACCCATTTTTACTGATCTTCTTTTGTTTAAGCAGCTCAATTGTCATTTGCGCAGGAGCAAAAAAATTAATGTCAAACATCTCTGCAAAATCGGTTTTTTGCAAAAAAGTAAAAGGTTTATGTCCAAAGATGCCTGCGCAGTGTACAATGCCATCGATAGCAGTAATTTTGTTGACAAGAAATGCCAGATCTTCTGGTGAATTAAGGTCTGCGGTTATCTGCCCATTATTTCCTTTTGCTAAAAGTGCATAAGTCTCATTCAACCTTTCAGCATTACGGCCGCTTATAAATACATCTGCACCCAGCTTAGAGCATTCAATAGCTACAGATCTTCCGATGCCGGATGAGGCACCGGTTATAAGTATTTTTTTGTTAGCTAATGAAAAGGGATTATACGTCATAGGAAAATTATCGCACCATTAAATTAAATTGAATATATTTATAGTAAAAATAATTATTTTCTCTGGGCAATTATATTATACAAATCTTCAATTTTTGAGGCGTTTTTTATATCACTCCCAGCTATTTTTACACCGTATTCATTATCTATCATTGCAATAATTGATAATGCAGTTAAAGAAGACCATTCTTCCAGATCTTTAAAAATTGTCCCTGCTTCAAACACAGCTATATCCGTTTCATCAAACTGATTTGCGAAATTTTTTATGAATTTATCCAATTCCATGATACTTATTATTTTATTATAATCTTACACTACTTGGTATGTTCACCAACCTATCCGACAGCCATTCACTGTTATTTAGATCTGCACAAACAGCATTTTTAAACATTGGTAACCTGTGCATCAGCTCCCAAGCCGGCCTGCTCATTACATTATTGGCGTTTGCAAATTCAAGAAACTCGTTTCTTTGGCGCAAATTATCCATAATCAGCACATTTAACCAATAGTTAGATTTGGCATCAGCAGGCTCAGAAAAAAAATTAGCTCCTATTTTTTTAAATTTATCCTTATAAATGGCGGCTAATTCACGTTTATTTTTAACAAAATTATCAAGCTGTTCAAGTTGAGCACATGCCAATGCTGCATTAATATTGGGCATTCTGTAATTATAGCCTACTTCATCGTGTATAAAAGCCCAGGGGTGAGCCACCTTGGCTTGCGTTGTTAAATGCTTTGCTCGTTTAGCTATTAGTTGATCATTGGTGATCAATGCACCGCCGCCGCCGCACGTAATCGTTTTATTGCCATTAAAACTAAATACGCCAATATTGCCATAAATACCGGTGTGCTTGCGTTTATAATAACTGCCGATGGATTCTGCTGCGTCTTCTATCAACGTAATATTCCATTTGTCGCATATTACTGCTATTTCATCTATCCGGCAGGGAAACCCAAATGTATGCATTGGTACACAGGCTTTTATACGTTTGCCGCTTAACTTGTTATAAGAATACCCATCCTCGCCAATAATTGCATTTTTAGTTAAAAAATCAGCTAGTGATTCAGGAGACATCCCTAATGTAGATCTATCAATATCAACAAATACTGGCTGAGCACCAATATAACTTATCGCATTGCACGTGGCTATAAAAGTTAAGCTTTGAGATATAACTTCATCTCCAGGCTTTACCCCTGCAAGCAAAGCAGCCATATGCAAAGCATTGGTACCATTAACAATAGCCACGGCATATTTAGCGCCAGTAATATCACACATCATTTTTTCAAAGCGATCAACATATGCGCCAACTGACGACACAAAGGTAGATTCAAGTGTATCCATTACATACGCTTTTTCGTTACCTATAAAAACGGGGGCGTGTAATGGTATAAAATTCTGCTGTGTGAATTGTTCTTTAATACAAAGAATTATGTTCTCGAAATAATTTTTATCCATAATTTAAATATTATAGATATCGGCTTTGTATTGCGTTAAATTTTCAGGTTTTTTAAACCATTCTATAGTTTCAGCCAAGCCTTGTTGCAGGCTATATGATTGTTTCCAATTTGTATTTTTAATAATTTTTTCATTAGAGCCATACAGCCTGAACACTTCTGATTTGCTTGGTCTCAATCTCTGTTCATCTGACACTATTCTAGCGTCTGGGTTAATCTGATTGATCAGTTCCTGGGCAAGGTTTCCAACCGAAATTTCAGATTGCGTAGCAATATTACAGTCCTGTCCATTCAGTTTATCTGACTTTGCTATTTCCACAAACCCCTTCACTGTGTCTTTTACATATAACAGATCCCGTGTAGGTGATGTGTCACCTAATTTTATTTCTCTCATTCCATTTAACAGCTGAGAAATAATGGTTGGGATAACGGCACGTGCGGATTGCCTTGGCCCGTATGTATTAAATGGCCGTACAATGGTTAAGGGCAGATCAAAGCTGCGGTAAAAAGAATCAGCAATAGCATCGGCGCCAATCTTTGATGCAGAATAAGGTGATTGGGGCTGGCGCTCATGGATTTCATCTATCGGAATATATTTTGCAGTACCATAAACCTCGGAAGTTGAGGTAACCAATATACGTTCAACGTGCATATCTTTTGCTGCTTGAACAATATTTAAGGTACCTTTTACATTGGTATCAATATACGAATCTGGTGAATGGTAGCTGAATGGTATAGCTATCAATGCCGCTAAATGAAATACTACATTTATATCCTTCATTGCTGTTCTCACTCCATTAGGATCTCTAATATCGCCGGCAAAAATCTCTATTTGTTGTAATTTCTCCTTAGGCAACGTCTCCAACCATCCCCAGCTATTAAAGGAGTTGTAATAAACAAATGCCCGAATTATTGCTCCTTCCTGTAGTAATAATTCAACCAAATGACTCCCGATAAAACCATCAGCTCCTGTTACTAAAACCTTTTTTCCTTGCAAATTCATTAGTTATTTTAATAAGTCGATTATTAGTCTTTTTAATAAAAAAAAGCAAACTGTCAAAAAGCCCATTATCCCTCCACCTAATATTGCTCCCTTCAACCTCCCTACCTTTTCCTTTTCCAACGGCAGGATAGGGGTATCTATAATTTGTATGAGGGGGGTTTCTTTTCTTAAAGCTATCTTTGATACTTCCAGATTTTTTACAAGCTCTGTTAGTATTGCCTGGTCTGCAACTACCTTCACCTGTCTATATTGTGATGGGGTTCTGAGTATCTGACGGGCCGGATTTATATTAGGTGTTGCATCGATTGAGGAAGCAACGCCACCAAGGTCATTATTTAGTTCATTCTTCACCGAATCTGTTTGATGCTGAAGAATACTAACATTTTGTTCAGATTTTTTAGTTTTAGTGGTCACGTAGAAATCCGAAACTGTTTTTGCTATATTTTCGACAAAGTATTTTGCAAATAATTCATTTTCAGAAGCCATTGCTATATTAACAATACTTAGCTTTTTATCTGTTTTATCTACTGTTAGATCGGTTTTTGTTATCGCCCGATAAATTTCCCCTAATAAACTGTCTTGCTGTAAAGAAAATGTGGATCTGTTAACATCGGGTAGAAAATGAATTCTGGCTAATTGAGGCTTATTCTTCCAATTATCACGCAACTTATTGAAAATAATATAATACTCTGCAAGTGTTTCTTTTTTCCCTTTTATATTGACAGATGTAAGTAAGGCTTTCTCTACCATATACCGCGATTTCATAAGCCCCATTAAGTTATCGCCAGAAAATGCGCCGCCACCGCCGCCACCAATGTCAAATCCGAATTGACTTGCCAAACCGGCTGCTGCAGAAAGTCCGCTACTCCCTTTATCATCCTCCAATGCGAAACTTAATTGTGCTTTATATATGGGCTTTTTTATATATGCGTAAGTTATACCCAGTATAGCGCCTATAACACACATAATAACAATTGTCGGCCATTTTGAGAAAAGGAATTCTACCCATTCTTTCAATTTGATGACAACATCTTTTAAAGATATCTCTTTGTCATCTCCAGTGTTTTCCATGTATTATAATCCAATTGTTATGTAATTTTTATTTCTTCATAAGGGTTATCACCCCCAGCAATACAGCCCCTATAGAGGCCACCCCTGTTGTTATACCTACAACTTCTGTAGCACCCAGCCCCTTTTTTTCTGGCTTTAAAGGAACATATATTTCGCTACCTGGTCTGACGCTTGGATGGCTATTAAAAAATAGAAATTTATGTGTCCCCTTTACAGTGCCGTTAGGATATACTATATATGCCCTGCTTTTTAACGCTTTTGGAGAGTATCCTCCTGCATTAGAAACATAACTGCTAAATGCTTTGCCTTTTTCAAACACAACGGCACTAGGATACAGAACTTCGCCATTAACCCTTACAATTTGCTGCTTTTTGGGGATCCGTAAAATATCGCCATCTTCCAAAATCAGGTCTGAACTGGTACCGGGCTTTTCAAGTATCTTCTTCAAATCAATGCCTACGTAATCATTCCTGGTTTGCAAGCTATCTATATTTGTTGTGGCTTTGTTAGCCTGTTGTAACCTTTTAATCTGGTTTGCATGCTCCTTTTCGATACCTGTTGTATCTACTTTACTTTTATCTATACCTAATATTGCAATATTACTACGTTTAAGCGTGCCGCCTTCTACGTCAGCTGACGCAGTTAAACCTCCTGCCCTTACAATTATATCAGATATTTTTTCATTTTTTTTCTCGATGGTATAAGGTCCGGGCAACAAAACCTCTCCTTCAATCTTAACTGTTTTTTGTGCCTGGTACCCCGGTAACATATAAACTGAAACCTGGTCATATGGCACAAGTTTAAAATTGGTATCGCCGTTTTTTAATGTAGGGTCGATATCGATGTTGAATACCTTTGCAACATAACTATTAGTTGCCAACGGGTTGCTATCAGTTACACGGCGGGCAACCTCAATGCGCTTTGGGCTTGCACCTTCGCTAAGGCCGCCTGCCTTAATGATAAGATCCTGGACTGTCATGTTCTCCTCATATGCAAACTGGCCGGCATTCCTAACTTCACCCTGAATATTGACAGTATACTTATCGCGCAAATCAAATATCGACGCTATGTTAACTACGTCTTCCCTTTGCAGTGTTATATCAGGCACTGTGTGATTGATAACCCCTAAAACATCAAAAGATACCTGCTCTGTAGTATTATCGGGCTTTAAACGGGTAATATTACCACGCCCGGTAAACGCGTCTTCCTTTATACCGCCTGCATTTTTTATTAATTGCGATATTGTTAATCCTTTTTGCAGTTCATATTGATCGGGCCTGAATACGGCGCCGCTTATGGTAACGCGGTTTTCATATCTGTCAAGTATCTTATCTACAATATACTTATCGCCCCTTAAAGGAATATAGTTTTTATAATCACTTTCAATAATATCGCCCAAGCGCCGTTGCTGATCACTAACCTGTTGTACTTTTATGCGGGCGGTATATGCCTGCTCGGTAAAACCGCCGGCAAAATCAATCACATTTTGCAACGTTTCACCAGGCAATACTTCAAACAAAGCGGGGATCTTCACCTCGCCTGATAATTCAACTCTTGTACGATAAGTGGGTACACGTATGATATCCTGATCTTTCAGACTGATGTTATCTTTTTGGCTGCCACTTACTATAAAATCATACACATCCAGTTTGCGGATGATCTGATTTCCTCTTATTATCTCAATTTGCCTGAAAGTGCCGTTATTACTGGGACCGCCAGACGAATATAATGCGTCAAATACCGTAGCGAACGATTGTAAATTATAGGTATTAGGTTTTACAACCTCGCCTACAACTCTTACTTTAATGGTTCGGATATCGCCCAACGTTACTTTTACATCGGTACCTTTACCAATGGCGTACTTATTTACTGCAAGTTTAGTTTTAATACTTTGCGTAGCTTGTTCAATTGTTTTGCCAACCACATTTAATGGGCCCACTCCGGGTATATTTATATTACCCTCTGGTGTTACATTCAAATTCCAGTTAACTATTGAATTACCATAAACATTAATGCGCAACTGATCGTCAGGACCTAATATGTAATTTACCGGGGTAGCCAGCCTTAAATTAGGTGCAGAAGATATCGTACCATTTCTAAATAAATCGGCTCCAAATATTTGGGGGCCTTTTATGCCATTATTAAGGCTATTTTGTGCACTGATAGTATCACTGCCATAGTTTACCTTGCGCGATTGGCTTTGGGTGGTATCGCCCGCAACATAATTATTTGACCCTGTCTTACGTATACTAGCTATGCGTTGCTGTAATTTGGCAACCTGATCGGCAGATAAACCTCGAGTTTGGGCCTGTTGGATAATTTGCGCGTCAGACAGGCCTTGCGCTTGTGCTTGCTGCAGGTATAGCTTTAATTGCGCATCAGAGTATTGATCGATACTGGTACCAGCCGGAATATTTTGGGCATTTACCGTTGTAAATTTTCCAGCGGCAGTAATTAATATAATTAGAGTAAATAAAACTTTTAAATATTTCATAAATAAATACTGTAGTTTATAATACTACAAGTTTGTTATTATTAATCAAGTGCAATAATAGCTAATTTATTTCTCACGACCTATAATCTGGCGTCTGACACATGATTGGGTAATATTCCCTTCAAATCGTAAATAATACCACCGTTGCTCTTCTTTAATTTAGCGTAATTTAAACTGCCAAATTCGTTATGTGCCACAGCTACTATAATAACGTCGTAATTTTCTCTTAACTGTGAGGCACTATTTATTGTATCAATGCCGTACTCTTTTCTAACTTCAGCTTTGTCAGCCCATGGGTCGTATATTTCTGTACTTGCGCCATATTCCTGTAAAGCGGTTATAATATCTATCACACGTGTATTACGTACATCAGGGCAATTTTCTTTAAACGTAAAGCCCAGTATTAATATATCGGCGTTTTTTACAGCTATATCTTTTTTTATCATCAGCTTAACAACTTCCTGGGCAACATATGTCCCCATACCGTCGTTAAGCCTGCGGCCGGCCAATATAATTTCAGGGTGATAACCTACCTCCTGCGCCTTTTGCGCTAAATAATACGGATCGACGCCGGTGCAATGCCCGCCAACCAAACCTGGCTTAAATTTCAAAAAATTCCATTTGGTGCCGGCAGCCTCCAATACCGCATGGGTATCGATACCCATAATGTTAAATATTTTAGCCAGTTCGTTTACAAAAGCAATATTGATATCGCGTTGCGAGTTTTCTATTACTTTGCAAGCTTCGGCTACTTTTATGCTGGGCGCTTTATGGGTACCGGCAGTTACCACCAGGCGATATAAATCGTCAATAAAATCGGCCGCTCGTGGTGTAGAACCTGACGTTACCTTTAAAATATTGGTAAGGGTATGTACCTTGTCTCCAGGGTTAATACGCTCGGGCGAGTAACCAGCAAAAAAATCAAAATTATATTGTAAGCCTGAAGCCTGTTGAAGTATGGGTATACAAACCTCTTCGGTAGCACCCGGGTATACGGTTGACTCGTAAATAACAACATCGCCCTTACAAAGCACCTTACCTACAGTTTCACTCGCTTTTTTAAGCAAGGTGAGGTCTGGACGATTATGGCGGTCTGTTGGGGTAGGTACGGCAATAATGTAAATATTACAACTATGTATTGCCTCTGCATTTGAAGCAAATTTTAGCCCGTTGTTTGCAATTACAATCTTTAGTTCCTGCTCATCTATTTCCAGCGTACGGTCAAAGCCCCGATTCAGTTCATCGAGCCTGCTTTGCTTGATATCAAAACCAATAACCTTAACCTTTTTTGCAAACTCAACAGCCAAAGGTAAACCAATATATCCAAGACCAATTACAGCGATACTGATATGAGCAGGAGGAAGAAAGCTATCGGTCGAAGCAATTGTTTGATCAGGCATTAGGACTGTTTTCTTATCAGGCCGTAAATATAGCCTTATTTCTAAATGAGAATGTTAAATTAATATCACGCATATTTAATACGCTGGTTTTATGAATTATAAATTTGATAAACGCCATTAACCGATCTTTGTTTTACCGAACCTACTAATATCGTTGTGATCTTTTTTTCCATCATGATATGTTCGGCCTGGTTAATAAATTCATCTGCTTCTACTATCACCGGGTTTGCTGTCATTATTTCGGCAATGTGTATGTGGGCGATATCACCAAACTTTAGCAGGGCGCGCCGCAAGTCGCCATCAGTAACAATGCCTTTAATACTGTCGGCCTTGCCTACTATTACCAGGCCAAGGCGCCCTTCGGACATGCGGAGCAACAATTCGGTAAATGTAGCCGCTTCATCAATAAATGGCAGGTTATCTGTACGCATCATATCCTTCACTCTAACCAGTAACTTACGCCCCAGGCTGCCGCCGGGATGAAAACGGGCAAAATCCTCGTGCTGAAACTGGCGGGCCTCCATCAGGGCAACAGCTATGGCATCGCCCATTACAAGCGCCGCCGTGGTTGACGATGTGGGCGCAAGCTTAAGCGGACAAGCCTCGTGCAGTACATTGATATTTAAATGGTAACTGCTGTTTTTTGCCAGGGTTGATGCCGGGTTGCCTGTTATACCAATGATGGTATTTTCGTTCCATTTTAAAAAGGGGATGATCTGTAATACCTCGTCGGTTTCGCCCGAGTAAGAGATCAGTATCACCGGATCGCGCCGGGCCACCATGCCCAAATCGCCATGAAAAGCTTCACCCGGATGCAGAAAATAGCTGGGGGTACCGGTGCTTGTTAGTGTCGCAGCTATTTTTTGCCCGATGATACCCGATTTGCCTACCCCGGCTATAATAAGCCTGCCGGTAGCAGTTAAAATGGTGTTTACTGCCTGGGCAAACTGATCGTCGATACAAGCCGCAACATGCTGCAATGATTCTATTTCGGTAGCGAATACCTGCCTGGCAATGTCTTTCATAAGTATGTAATTGGCTGCTAAATTCTGTATAATTATGAATATAACTAATATTTTAAGTGCAAAAGTTTTTTTTGCATGTGTCATTTTTGTAAATTAGGCTTACCACATACCTTATGCTATGAAAAAAAAACGCCTGATCGCCCTGCTATTTATTTTACCTTTTTTGCTTTTACTGGCCTTCAGATTTAAGGATTCCCCTTTAGATAAATTACTGGCTTCTTTAGAAAAATTAACGGCAGCCTACCCCCAGGAAAAAGTGCATCTGCATTTTGATAAACCATTTTATAGTTTGGGCGAGGATGTGTGGTTTAAGGCTTATGTGGTAAATGCCGAAAAAAATCACCTTTCAAACCACAGCCAGATACTTTATGTGGACATGATCGATGACCGCGATTCGGTATGCAATACTTTGCTGTTGCCAATGATAAATGGTATGGCCATTGGCAACCTACACCTTAGCGATACCACGTTTAAAGCAGGTAATTACCACATTTACGCTTATACTAAGTGGATGAGTAATTTTAGCAGCGACTATTATTTCAGGAAAGATATACAAGTAGTTAACGCTATAGGTGGCGCTATTTGCGCTAACATGGAGTATAAGGCCAACGCCGCACCAACAGGCAAGCAAATTAACGCTCAAATCATTTTTAAAAAAGACAACACTACCCCCATAAGCAACCAGCAGGTAAGCTACACTGTAAAAGTTAATGATAAAACGATTACGGATAGCCGCGGCACCACTAATAACGATGGTTTGCTAAATGTTCCCGCTTTAATAAAGGATGAATATAAAACCGCTAACGTTGTTATTAACGCAAGTTTCACTACAGCCAAAGGGCAAACCATTACACGCGATTTTGTAATTAAACCCCTTGCCCAGGTTGCCAATATTCAATTTTTTCCCGAGGGTGGCCACCTTGTCGACAATCTGCGCACCAAAGTAGGTTTCAAAGCGCTTAAACCTAACGGCCTGGGCGAAGATATCAGCGGTTATATAGCCGACGAAAAGAACGAACATGTTGCTGAGTTTAAATCGGAGCACGCGGGTATGGGTGTTTTTGCCCTGATGCCACAAACCGGCAAGACCTATACGGCTGTTATTAAGCACGAAGACGGTTCAGAAAAACGCTACGCACTGCCAAAAGCCGAAGCACAGGGCTATATCCTTAACATAAACCATATTGGCAGCGATTCTCTGTCGGTAAGGGTAGCATCCAGTGCAACGCTGGTTAACGGGAAAGAAATGTACATTGTGGGGCAAAGTAATGGCGTAGTGCAATTCGCGGCTAAAACCCGCATGGACAGGGCATCTAACCTAAGTTATATAACAGCCAAAAACATCCCGACAGGTATTATACAGTTTACACTTTTTTCGGCAGAGATGACGCCATTGGCTGAAAGACTGGTGTTTATTAACCATAACGACTATTTGCGGTCCGTTATAAAACCCGATAAAGAAGTTTACAGCAAACGTGGTAAAGTAAACATGGATATTACCGTTACCGATGCGGGCGGACAGCCGATTTCGGGCAATTTTTCGGTATCGGTTACAGATGAGGGCAAAGTAAAACCGGACGAAAATAATGAAACTTCGATCCTTTCGAACCTTTTGCTCACATCAGATATTAAAGGCTATATAGAACAGCCTAACTATTATTTTAACCCGCAAAATCCAGACAGACAAAAACATCTTGACCAATTATTACTTACCCAGGGTTGGCGCCGTTTTAACTGGGCTGATGTGCTGACTAATAAGTTTCCGCAGATAATTTATCAACCCGAAGAAAACCCTTCGATAGGCGGCAAAATTGTTAATCTGATGGATAAACCAGTACCTCATGGCAAAGTGACCCTCTTTGCAAGTAAAGGCGATAATACAATTATTATAGATACAGTAGCAGACGAAAACGGACATTTTGTTTTTAGAAACCTGCATTTTACTGATACCGTAAGAGCCACTATACGTGCAACAGATCAAAAAGACCGTAAAAATGTTAAGATTGTGATGGACCGTAAACCAATTATACAATCCGCATCACCTTATGGTGTTTTTGCAAACCCACTTGCCAATTCAAACCTGAACGAATATATAAAGGCTACCCAAAGCCGGTTTATCGAAATGAACAAGTTTGGTTTGTTTAAAAACGTTGTACCGCTTAAAGAAGTTAAAATAGTGGCACAAAAAACCTACACATCGGCAAAGGTAGTACCTAACTCTGTTAACCCCAATCCAGGTTCGGCAGACAGGGTAATAACACAGGAAAAGATTGGCCAGGAAAGCGGTTTATTAATGGCACTTTACGGCATATCAAATATATCGGTAAAAAAGGGAGGGATATTTCGCATAGGCCATACTAACCGTTTGCAAAACAATACCTTTACACCTAAAGCCGTAAAGGGTGGTATAGCCATGGTATCTACTGCCGATCCTGACACACAATCGCAACCAATGATGATTATGCTGGATGGTGCCAGGATACAGCTGGGTGACCTGATGGAGATACCGACAGATGGTATTGCAGCAATAGAAATACTAACTTCGGAAACAAACACTGCGATCTTCGGCAACGATGGTTACTGGGGCGTGATACTGATCACATCCAAACGCGGTGGCGAGGGGTTGGTGAATATTCCCCTGGTTAATGTAAGCAAGGTTACTGCCCGGGGATACTCGGTAACTAAAGAATTCTACGCGCCTGCATACGATGCGCCATCTGAAGCCGATAAAATGACCGACCTGAGATCGACCATATATTGGAACCCCGACCTGGTTACCGATGTGCAGGGAAAAACAAATTTCAGTTACTTTAACGCCGATGGCGAAGGCACCTACAAAGTTACCCTTGAAGGGATGGACTTTAGGGGCAACCTATTGCGAAAAACTTTAACTTACATCGTAAAATAACAATTAAGCAATTAAAGGCTGCATCACCTTGCCCAGGTCTTGCAATTTAACCATATTGGGCCCATCGCTAAGCGCATTATCCGGATCGGGGTGTATTTCCATGAAATATCCATCGGCACCGAATGCTTTTGCGGCCAGGGCCATCATGGGTACAAAGGTACGGTCGCCACCGGTTTTACCGCCTGCGCCGCCGGGGCGCTGTACCGAGTGGGTACAGTCCATACAAACGGGATAGCCAAAGGCTTTCATATCGTATACATTCCTAAAATCTACCGCCAGGTTATTATAGCCGTACATATTGCCGCGCTCGGTCAGTATTACCTGTGTATTACCAGCCTCAACAACCTTTTGCGCCGGGTAGAACATATCCTGGCCCGACAGGAACTGTGCCTTTTTTACATTTACAATTTTGCCGGTCTGCGCGGCTGCCACTAACAAGTCGGTTTGGCGACACAGGAAAGCGGGGATCTGCAAAATATCAACCACCTGTGCAGCTATAGCCGCCTGTGCAGGTTCGTGGATATCGGTAGTTGTTGGCAGGTTAAAACGTTCCTTTACTTTTTGCAACATCTCCATTCCCTTTTCAATACCCGGCCCACGGTACGAGTGGATGGACGTGCGATTAGCTTTATCAAACGATGATTTAAATACCACAGGCACATTATAACGCTGACCTGCTTCGGCTACCTTTTCGGCTACCGTATAAAGCAAATCCTGGTTTTCCATTACACATGGGCCTAATATAAAGAACGGCTTTTGCCGCATTTGATCGAATAACATACTGTTTGGTTTATAGCGGCAAAGATATGATTTTTAAAATCCTTAGCAGGTACTCATAACCAAAGCACCGTTAATTAGGACTTCAGCCGTTCTTTCGTACCTTTGCCTCACCATGAATTACTTTGAATTTTACGACATACCCGAATCATTCAACCCGGATGAGGCCCTGCTTAAAAAGAAGTTTTACCAGTTGAGCAAGGAATATCACCCCGATTTTTACGCCAACGATACCGACGAACGCCAACAGGAAATACTGGAACTATCCACCCTTAATAATAAAGCCTACAAAACATTAGGCAACCCGGCAAAGCGCCTGGAATATATCCTGCGCAGCCATGACCTGGTATCGGAAGGCGCCAAACCGCAACTCCCCGGTAATTTTTTAATGGAGATGATGGATATAAACGAACGCCTGATGGAGGTAGAAAACGCCACCCAATTAGGCGAAATCAGTGCGGAAACCTTAGCTGTTGAAAATGACCTGCAAAACAATCTCAATGCCTTAACTGCTGATTATGAAACCTTAAGCGATACCGCAAAGGAAGACCGGCTAAATAAAATTGCAGATATTTACTACAGACAAAAATATTTGTTGCGAATTAAAGAGAGTTTAGATACATTTGCAGCCCGATTCTGAACAAGCAACAATTGTTTAGGCAATGCCCAGATGGCGGAATCGGTAGACGCGTTGGTCTCAAACACCAATGGCTGCAAGGCCGTGCCGGTTCGACCCCGGCTCTGGGTACAAATCACTTACCGTAAGTTGAACATATGTTTAGCTTACGGTTTTTTTGTGTATGGAGCTATTTGTACTTTTATAACGATGTCATTACTCGAATAGATATGGGACTAAGTGATGTAAAAAAGGAACTAAGAAAGCTTGACAAAGACAAACTCATTAACCTTATTGCGGATTTATACACAAAAAACAAATCTGTTAAAGAATTTCTTGATTTCTATGCAACTCCGAATGAAAATGAGCTATTCAACAAATACCGCAATAAGGTTTATGAAGCATTTTATCCAAAACGAGGTTTTAATTATAACCTTAAAGATGGCAAACAGGCTATAACTGATTTCAAAAAATTAGGAACTTCTTCGCAATGGATTGCAGACATAATGCTTTTTTATGTAGAAACTGGTGTACAATTTACTAATGATTTTGGAGACATTAACGAGCCTTTTTATTCAAGTATGGAGTCTACTTATCTCGCAGCTTTGAAGTTTATGAAGAGTGAGGCTTTATTGGATACGTTTTATGATAGAGCAAGTAAGATTATAGATAATACTATTAACATAGGATGGGGTTTTCACGATTGCTTGATTGATATTTATTACCAATTTTATGATGACGAATAATAACACCTGATAAATTATCAAGCACTTACCGTAAGTTGAAAGTGATATTCATATCTTTCTTAACTTCTACTATCTATCTCTTTTTTAACTTCTGCTATTAGCTGTTCCTCAGTAGGCAGGTACAATTTATATTCACTTGCAAAAATGGTCTTATTATTTTCAGGCAAGGATATTTTAACAACAGCGTTGTTCTTTTCAGCACATAATAAGATACCTATGGTTGGATTTTCAAAGTCTTTCTTTTCGTACCTGTCATAATAGTTGACGTACATCTGTAGTTGACCAATGTCTTGGTGAGTGAATTTTGAGGTCTTAATCTCTATAATTACGAAGCATTGTAGGAGGCGGTTGTAAAAAACAAGATCAATAAAAAACTCATCTCCCTCAATATGTAATCGCTTTTGCCTTGCAACAAAAGCGAAGCCGTTACCCATTTCCAACAAGAAATCATGCAAGTGTGTAATAATGGCTTGTTCCAGGTCTTTTTCATAGTAAGAAGCCTCACGGTGTAATCCTAAAAATTCAAGATACATAGGGTCTTTAATGATCTCTTTGGCATCAGACGGTTGTCTTTCATCCCGAGCAACAGCTAATACACTATC
Source organism: Mucilaginibacter mali (assembly GCF_013283875.1). Lineage (NCBI taxonomy): Bacteria > Pseudomonadati > Bacteroidota > Sphingobacteriia > Sphingobacteriales > Sphingobacteriaceae > Mucilaginibacter > Mucilaginibacter mali. The sequence continues at coordinate 1,459,623 of NZ_CP054139.1, read as the reverse complement.
TTTATCATTGCTCATCAATAACCTTTCCCATAGGCTACTATGGATTTGACGTTCTAATTGGCGTACCGTCCAATTATTCTTAATTGTTTCAGCTACATAAAAGTCGCGCTTATCTTGACTATCAAGCCTGATAATAACTTTATACTGGCTCCAGCTCAATTGCGAATACACTGTATTCGCAATTGGGAATGTCCTATAAAATTGCCGAAATAATTCTATTTGGCGTTTAGAAAAACCGCTACCATATTCCGGTTCTAATTGCTCAGCAATAAATTTAGTTAAGTAGTTGCCATAATCGGCCCGGTCTTTTCCTTGCTGTTCTTCTTCAAAAATACGTTGCCCAATTTGCCAATACATTAATGTACGTTCATGGTCAACCAGTCGGATCGCGTTGTCTTTAGCCTGAAGAATTATAGCTTGGATGTCAGCAATTACCAATTTATTGATAAGCATAGTAATTTGAATTTTAGGTAATTGTCAAATTTACAAAATACAGGCGGTTTACCTAAATTTGAATATTAGCTAAACATCCACCTTTGATGAAAGATGATCGATTGAGTTTATACAAGTCCTTATTTAAAGGTAGAGAAGATGTATTTGCACTTAGACGGGAAAAAGGTGGTAAAGGCAGCTATATGCCCGCATATAATTTTGATCCTCATCGATATCGGCTGCATCAAATGAAGGGCGGTACTTTTCAAACTTTTGCTGATAAAACTTACGAGACATTAACAGACAATCATTTAATTAAACATTTCAAAGGAGAACAGGTCGTCGGCCTTTATCCCTTACTGCAAGATAACACATCGTGGTTTATTGCGGCAGATTTTGATGAAGCAGATTGGATAGAAGAATGCCGCGCATTTATTAAAATTTGTGAGGAACATGATATACCTGCCTACTTAGAGCGTTCGCGTTCAGGAAAAGGCGGCCACGTATGGGTATTTTTTGAAGAACCGTATGAGGCATTTAGAAGCAGAAAAATAGTGCTGTCGCTATTGCAGAAATCAGGGATTATTTCTGTGTTCGATAAAAACTCAAGTTTCGACCGGCTTTTTCCGAATCAGGATTATCACTCGAAAAAGGGCTTAGGTAACCTGATCGCCCTACCTTTAAACAAAATAAGTTTGAGTAATGGCAATAGCTGTTTTATTGATCCTGAAACCTTACAGTCATTTGATGACCAGTGGGCATTTTTAAAAACGATTAAAAGGATCACAATAAGCCAACTCAATTCTATCTATAAAGATCAAACCCATCAGGATGAAATTTCTACAGGGCTGTTTCAAAAGGAGCACCCCATTACAGGAAAGTTGTCAATTGTGTTACGTAATGAAATTCACATTGGCAGGGCAGGATTACCTGTTGCACTTATAGCTTTTTTAAAGGAGGAGTTAAACTTTGCCAATACTGAATACCAGGTAAAAAAGAACATTAACAAAAATACATTTGGTATAAAGCGTTATTTTAAATTACTTAACGAAACCTCCGAATCGATCACTGTTCCAAGAGGTTTTATTGGTAGATTATTACGTTTTTGTAAAGAACAGCAAATTGAGTATAACTTTGAGGATCAAAGAAAAAAGACGGAAACGATCAAATTCAAAGGCGCTATAACATTACGGGAGTATCAACTGGCAGCGCAGCAGGCAGCTACAAAAAAAGACTTTGGAGTTATTGTTGCTCCACCCGGCTCTGGTAAAACGGTATTGAGTTTAGCTATCACAAAAGACAAACAGCAACCGGCACTCATTTTAGTTCATCGTAAGCAGTTGGCTGATCAATGGATAGATCGTGTAGAGTCGTTCTTGGGTATCCCGAAAAAAGACATAGGACGTATTGGACAGGGGAAAAATAAAATAGGCAAACGCATCACAGTCGCCATGATACAAAGTATGGAAAAAGCGCTGAATGCAGCAGAATCCCCGGAATTAAACAATGCCTTTGGTACTGTTATTATTGATGAGTGCCACCATATCCCAGCGGAAACCTATCAGCGGGTTATCGGAAAACTGAATAGTTGTTACATGTACGGGTTGACTGCTACACCATTCAGAAAATATAATGATGGTAACCTAATATTTATTTATTTGGGCGAGATCATCCATGAGGTCAAAGCGCCAGAAGTACAAAACCAAATTGGTAGTCAGATCATTGTTAGAGATACCGACCTGTTTGTTCCATTCAACATTAAGACAGATAAGTTTGAAACCCTTTTTAAGATCTTGATACATGATTCCGTGCGGAACCAACTTATTTTGAATGACGTAGTTTCGCAATTGAATTTAGGTAAGAAAGCTGTTATAATAACAGAGCGAAAGGAGCATATTGGTTCGCTTCAACAATATTTGAAACAACAATACGACACTATTGCATTGAGTGGCGAAGATTCTGACATAAGTAAAAAATCTAAGTGGGCGGCCATAAATAAAGGTGATTTTCAGGTGCTGATCACAACGGGCCAGTATTTTGGGGAAGGGACTGATATTCACAATATAGCGTGTTTATTTTTAGTTTACCCATTCGCTTTTGAGGGTAAGCTCATTCAATATATCGGCAGGGTACGAAGATCAGAAGTATCGCCCGTTATCTATGATTATCGGGACCATAAGATTAGCTACCTCGAAAAACTATTTCAGAAAAGAAACCTGTACTATAAAAAACTTGATAAAAGCGGCCTAACAAATCCAATAGATGAAAGCGAAATAGTAAGTGGTCAAATAAATAAGAAAATCGAGGTAACAATCGAACAATTAGAATTTAGATTTGGCAGTATTACTTTTAAACATGTCATTGCCGATTTTAATAATAAAGAGGTTGAGTTTGAAATAGAGAATTTAAATATCAGACCGGAGTTCACCGTACTTAAACCGTATTTTATTCGATTTCTAAAAAGCACAACTGTGTTAGTCAGTATCCGAGCTACGTTCCAATATAACAGATTAGTCTTTAAATCAGCGACCTCAAACGACCTTGATAAAATAAATCACGAGGTTATTGAAAGTGTAAAGTTCCGGTTTTTAAATAAAGAGATTATAAAAGGTGCCCTGGCCGGCGAAGAAAATCTATTGAACGTCGGGCAAGTGCAAGGCGGCAACGAGCAATTAGTTTATACCAACGAAGATGATTTACTTGAAAATATACTGACATTTAAACAATATAAACACCATCGCCATCTTCGGTATCTTTCTCAGAAACATGAACGATCTATATTAAAGCTCCGCTTTGTATTGGAGCCATTTTCATTTATGTTTCTGCTTTCTGGCAATAATCAATATCACTTGGTATGGGAAACATTAGATACTGAAGAAGCAACTTATATATGGCACATTGAAAAATCTATTTACGAACTGGAACGGGGTGTAAAGCGAATAGACAGCTTGCTCGGCCAAATAAGGACAAAAGGCCGTCAACAATATCTTGAAACTAATCCCGAACATTTTAGCCGCATTGTACATAATTATTCGGATGACAATAAAGGTTTAATTATATGGAAAGACTTATTGGAAGAAAAACTATTCTAAAAAAAAAGCAATAGTTAATACGTTATTTATCAATATATCCTGTCCCATCACTCTTTAAACCCCAATTTATTCTTGCCACACGCTTCAAATGATCTCTAAATCGGTTCGTATATATAAGGGCGAGGGGTACAGGAAGGAACAATCTTAACAGATTGTTCCTTTTTTTATGATGTCAACACCTTCACGCAATAGCCCTGCCAACTCGGCATCGGTATAATTTGCGTGAAAAGGGGCATTTTCATCAACCTAAGGTATATATCAAATATTAATGAAACATGGCTCCTTTGACGTAACTCCCTGGGATGACAGCCAGATTAGAAATGGAGTTTCAATATTATCTTAAAATCTTTCACATCTGAAGACACTACCAGCGATTGGTATGTTCAATCATCAAATTTAGGATAGAAGGTGCGCTTCTTAATCGTGCCCGATGAGGAGGACAGGGTGGCAGAAAGACTGGTGAGTTAAACACCTCCCAGCGGCTTGCACCAGGCAAAAAGTAAACATTATACCCAGCTCTCAAAAATGCTAATATCCCCAAAAGCGCTTGTTCCCAGCCCGGTCAGTTGGTTTTGAACTGGTAAGTATCCGAAGTTGAGGCGTTTCCCTGCGTGTCCCTGGTGGCTACCCGCCAATAGTACTGTGTGCCCGCAGTTACAGGTACATTATTCAGGAACATATCGGTAACATTGTTCTTATACAACGGCGGGTTGCTGCTTGTACCTAAGTATACATCATAACCGGCAATATCATTTTCGGTACTACTGCCCTTCCACGTTAAATTGATATTCCCTGCGCTGATGGTCGCGGCAAAGGCAGGAGCGGTTAGCTCGGCCGGGAATGGCGCATAATCCACCACAGCAGGGCCTGCATTATAAAATTTCGATATATCACTCTGTGTAGTAGCAGAAGCGCTCAACGATGTAGAAGTTACATACCACGAGTAGGGCGTATTCCGGTCCAGTGTGGCTTGTGTGCGGTTAGTTGTTACATTTTGTTGTACAGTGGCCGCAGTTAACAGATTCTTGATGACAATGGTATAACTATCTGTATGATCGGTGGCCGTCCAGCTAAAATCGATCACGCTTTGCGTGTTTGAAACTACACTACCGGTAGTACAAACCGCGTTTGCCGCAGGCAGCAATAAACTGCTTTTTCCCGGCACTATTACAGCAGGGACCGGATCAGGGGGGCTATCTGATTGCTTCTTTCCGCAGGAAGAGGCGAAAAGCAGCGCTAAAAATAACAAGCAAATGTTCTTCATTTTTTAAATATCTTAAATATCCTCGTCCCCGCATCGGTCCGTAAGTGGAGCGAGTAAACACCGGTATTTTTAATGCTACTTACATCCAGCCGGATAGTACCGCCGGGGGTATTGAACTGCTGCTGATATACCCGCTGGCCAAACAATGTGTAGATCTCTACGGTAGCGGTGCTTGTCTGCTCAAAGCCCAGGTTTATACTTAAAGTATCGCCAAAAGGATCGGGATAAGGCAATACCTTATCTTCCACCACCACAGATTTTTCAATGATCCCCTGGCAGGCCTTGTCTGTCGTAACGATCAAATGATTGGTACCGGCCTTAAGCGGTAGTGTAAGTATGCTATCGGTGACCGTACTTTTTACCCCGTTCAGCTGGATATAGTAAGTGGTTCCACCTGTTAAGGTAAGGTTTATAGCATGCTGATCGGGCGTTACAGCCGTATAAACCGAGAGGTCTTTGGGTTCACTGATTACCAGGGTATAGCATTTTTGATAATCGGGTTGTCCTGCAACGGTGATACAAACATTATAAGTACCCGCGGCCAGTTTATCGACCAGCCCGGTAGTTGTAAAGGATACAGAATTATTTAGCGCGCCACCCGTTATGGTAGCCGTGTATGCCAGCGACCGCTTAGCGGTAATATTGATCGCACCGTTAGCCGATCCTCTACAGGTAGCGCTGGTGGCCGATACCTTAAAATTGTCTGCCGGCAGGCTGAATACCGAGGCAACCTGTATTGGGACTGATGTTTGAGTGATCGCATTGATGCTGACGCCGACCGTATATGCCCCGCTTTGTGTTGCCGTATAACTGGCTGATGTAGCATCAGTAATAGCCGAGCCGTCCCTGAACCATTGATAGGCATAACCATTGACAGGGCTGGTCGTCAATACAACACTGTTCCCGTTAAAAAAAGTAGTAGGCCCACCGGCTGTAATGACTGGCACCTGCACCACCGGATAGTTCGGATAAGTAGCTGTGCCATTCGGCCCGGTAACCGAAACGGTCCCGGAGGTGCCCGACCCGATCACAGCCGAGATGCTGCCATTGCCGTTGATCGTGAACGAAGCTGCCGGCGTATCGCCAAAGTATACCGAAGTTGCATTATTGATATTGATACCTGACAGCACAACGGTAGCGCCCGGCTTTGCTGCCGCCGGCAATATGCTGGTTATCTGTGGCTGCAGGGAGACTGTCAGCACCCCCGTGGCATAAGTGATGGTATAGTTGGCCGCCACCGCACCGGCTGGTGTAATAAAATACCCACCTGGGTCTGAACTGTAAGTCGCTGTGGTTGTTGCTATTGGCATAGCAGCCAGGCTGTTCACATCCTCGTTATTAACAAAACCGGTATAAGTGAAGGTAAACGCCGGATTATCGGCATGATAGGCCCTGGACACGTTATTGGCCTTAATGGTTAAAGGCGCTTTATTCACCTGTAAGGTTTGCGTCAGCGAGCCAGACGTACTCCCGTTAAATATTGCCGTGATATTAGCGGTACCGGCCCCCACAAGATGTATCTTACCATTGACGAAGGTGGCAACCCTGGTATTACTGCTGGTATAAGTGATCTCGCCGGTAATTGATGCGGTAACCACTGGGCTAAAATCGGCCGCGCCATAGGTTTTTGCCGGCAGTGCACTGAATGACAAGTAAGTAGCGCTGACCGGGAAGGTCAGCTGATCGGTCCCCCCTTCGACATTGGTAGCTGTAAGGGTAACACTAATCTGTCCTCCAGCAGGAACAACAGTGCCCGCTGCTGGTGTTTGGGTAAAGGTCACTTTGCTGTTAGTACAGTTATTGGTGGCTGTGGCCGTTACGGTATAATCGGGTAATAAGGCATTTCCTGTGCTATTGGCAATCACATGCTCATTAGGGTAACTACTGGTAATCGCAGGCGTACTCAGCACGGTCACAGGGATATCGATACTGGCATAAGTAGCCGCCATGGCGTTCCCAATATTACCATCAAGCGGTGCCGTACTGTCTCCAATAGAGGTCATTACGCCGGCCGGCGTTACCTTGATTATCCGCCCATTGGTCGTATCTGTAAAGTAGATATTGTCCGACGCGTCGATGGCCAGGCCCGATGGGGAGATATAACTGAAAGGGTTCAAAAAATCCAAAAAAGTGCTCAGGTTGCCGTTGGTATCACACTTTGATATCCGGCCGGTATAATTGAAAGACTGTGAAATAAACAGGTTCCCCTTCGAATCGAAACCTAAGCCAGTTGGGCTGATCACGTTAGCCACATAGGTGCTAACCTGGCCCGAAGGCGTGATGCGGATAATCCTGGAATTGCTGCGGTCGGCCGTGTAAACATTACCCTGCTTATCGCAGATCATCGCGTTCGCCACGCCCAGGTCAAGAGAGGTGCCGGTGGCGTTAACAGATCCTGTGCCCGCGATAGTGGTAACTACTCCTTCAGGGGTAATCTTCCGGATATTGGTATTTACGCCCCCGGCGTAAACCGTGCCGTCGGGCGCTACCGCTACAGCATAAGGCATATCTATACTGGCCAAAGTGCCGAAGCCGTCATTATCCCAGTTTTGGCTGCCGGCAAGCGTGGTAACCACACCGGTCGAAGTGATCTTCCGGATGCTGTTATTCTGATAATCGGCTACGTATACGTTGCCACCTGCATCTGTAGCGATGCCGTAGGGCGAATTAAAAAGCGCCGCGGTTCCCGTACCATTCGCAAAACCCTGGCCTCTGCCCCCCGCTAAGGTACTTACGTCCCCTGTGGTACTAATCTTCCGGACGGATGATAAATTATTTTCTGTAAAATAAATGTTCCCCGCCGGGTCTATCGTGATGCCATAGGGCCGGTCAAACCTAACAGATGCCGGGGTACCCTGCGCGTTACTCGCGGCGCTGACCTTGATGGTTTGCGGCCCCAGTGTAGAACAGTCGAGCACCGCGGGTGCAAAGGTAAACACTGCGGCAGGGCTATTCGCTTTAACCAGGTCTGCCGCTACCAATTTTTTGCTGGTTGTCGCTTTATCCAGTTTCAGCACGATAGGCCCGGTATTGGCGGTGAGTTGAATTGGCGAAGCCGTTGCTGTAACGTTAAATACTTTTTCGTCCTTAGCGCCGGTATCGTCTGTTGCGGTTATGGTAACGGTTACCGCCGTGTTTGGCGGCAATACCGTACCTGCCAGTACAGATTGAGCAACCTTTATACCGGCATTGGGGCAACTGCTGCCCACATTTGCCGACGACGCGTAGTCGGGCATCAGCACTTTGCCCGAGGCATCGGGAGTAAGCGTTATATTATTATATACGGTGTTTATGGCCAGCCTGCTTTTCACATTAACCGGCACCTGCATCGAAAAGACCCGGCCATTATCACCAGCGCTTAAGTCGCCGTTCGAAAATCCGGCCATGCCGCTGCCTGCAAATGTGGACACTACACCATCTGGTGTAACCTTCCTGATTTTATGCGTGTTACCCTCAATCGCCAATACGTTGCCTGAGCGGTCCGCAACCATACTAATGATGTTTAAAACGGAAGCGCCCGCGCCAATGCCGTCTTCTGAAGCCGGGGTCCCGCTGCCTGCTAACAACTCGCCATAGGCGTTAGGATATTTATATTTTAATAAGGCCCTGCTGTAGTACGAGTATACGTAACAATTATGCTGGCTATCCATCATCACCTTGTCCGCGCTGTAAAACGTCAGCATTGTGGTCACCGTATTATTGGGTTGTATCTTCAACAACCTTGTCCGGTCGGCCACCAGTACATTGTCCTGTTCATCTACAAATACACTGTTGATCCCATCAAAAGATACGTCCGGGGCAATCCCCTGGCCCAGGTACGGCGTCCCGTGTATATTACTTCCTGCCAGCATGCTGAACACGCCTGTAGCGCTTATTTTGTAAACGCAAGAGCCATCACCGATAAAATAGATATTCTTACGACTATCGATCGTCATCGAATATATATTCTCGGTTGGATAAGTGGCAATGGTAGTTACCATCCCGTTCACATCAATCTTACACAGGCGCTTGTACCAATTATCTCCCACATATACATTTCCCTCAGCATCTACCGCAAGCCCAACCGGGTACCCAAAACTCGCGGTAGCAGCCGGTCCATCCGCCGATCCCCTATAGCCATTTCCGGCGTAGGTGGTCACCAATCCCGTGGTGCTGATCTTACGGATAACATAATTTGCGGCGTCAGCCACATAATAATTACCGGCTGCATCCATAGCGATACTGGCGGGGCTGTTGAAGGCTACACCCGCGTTCAGCGCATTACCATCGGTAGATGTGATAGTGATATTTTGCTTGCCCAGCGTAGCGCAGTTAAGAACGGATGGCGTAATGCTGACAGGTGGGCTCAGGCCCTTACTGTTATTGGATATTTTAGCCAGGTCGGATAACTGCACACTCCGGCTGCCGTTGGCCGCCAGGGTTAGTGTAACAGGCGTTGTAAGCGGATTGATGACGGGACCGGTGATGGCCAGTGTTGCCGCCTGATAAACCAGCTTATAATTACGGGCGGAGCCACCACTCAGCGTGATCGGGTATTTTCCCACTACCGAATTTGCTGTGGCGGTTGTTGTCGCTTTCGGCGGATCGGTGATCTGGTATTGATTATCATCGTTCACAAAACCCAGGTAATTTAATGAAAAAGCAGTGGGCACCTTGTCCAGGTAGGCAATGGAAACATTACTGGGGGTAACAATTAGGTCTGCAGGGGTTACGGTGAATTGCTGGGTAACCGATGCCGAACCGGTTTGACTGACTGTGATGGTGGTTGTACCCACGCCGCGCACCTTCACATAACCGCTGGCATCAATAGTAGCAACATCGCTGTTGCTACTTGTGTAAGAGACGGGTTGAAAGCTTGTTGTTTTGGCTACATCCACCTGGTAATATGAAGTACCATATTTAACGGTTGCCGTTGCCGGTACTGATAAGGCCTGCGCTACTGCCACTTTAGTGAATACCACGGTATAAGTACGTTGTGTAATTCCATCGGCAGCCGTAACAACGAAACTAAAGGTATTGTCGCCGGTGTTAAGTACCAGGTCGTTTGTTGCTGTACCGCTGGCGACAACTACATTATTAACTTTTATGGTGGCACTTCCAACCGCGGCAGTGGCGGTAATCGTCATTGGGCTGGCATTGCTACCGATAAGGAATTTATAGTTCAAACTATCGGGATTAAAAGCCGGCGTAAGGTTGCCAAATTTCAGTTGCAGGTTGCTCAAACGGGCGTCGGAGTTATTGATAAAGCCGAGCGTCTTTGTTTCGGTATTACTGCCAATAGCCCCATTATTCAAAACAAAGCCGATGGTTCTGTCAGACAGGTCAGGGTTAGTGGTATTTCGGTTAACATAGGTGACGGCTTTTAGGGCCGCCTGCCATTGTGCAATGCTTGCACCCGCCACTGATGAAAGCGACAAAACACCATTGCCTGTATTGAATTTAGCGGTGATATCCCCCATCGAAGCGGGATTCGAAATCAAAGCCAGGACATCGTTACCTGCCACGAAATTAGCGATGGATATTGTACCGCTGCGCGGCTTTGAATTTCCGGCGTCGGCCACAGTTATTCCGGCATCAACAATTATTGGCGCGGGCGCTGACGTACTGGCGTAATTAAATATCGTTTTACCCGTGCTTGCCTTAATCTGTAGTGTAGCGCTCAGCGGGTCATTACGATAAATAACAATGGCTTTGGTTGTGCTGTTAAGCCCGGCTATATCAGGCAGGCCGTCGCCATCCACATCAACCATTTCTACCCGACCGGCCAGCGTACCTGCAATATCCGTGTGGGGAGCAAATGATGCGGCCCCAATGGTTCCGGCCGTTGCCTGATTGCGCAATATACTAATGCCCGCGCTGGTGTTGACAACGATATCGGGTTTACCATCCCCGTCTATATCGGCAATACTCAATGCCGCACCCGCCGCCGTGGTGTTATAAACTGCCTTAGGAGCAAACGAACTCGCCGAAATGCTGCCTTTTACCGCGGTATTGCGTAAAACGTATACTTCATTGGCGGACTGGCTTGCGATAACCAGGTCGGGATTGCCATCTCCGTCGATATCGGCCACTTTTATTGCATAGGGGGCTGTTCCGGTAGCGAAACTTACCTTGGGGGCTAAATTATAATTGGGATTCCCGTAAAGGGGTTGGTCGCTCACATTCTGATATACCGAAACAACGGCCTTGTCCCGCTCCGTCACGATCAGATCGGGCCGGCCATCTCCATCCACGTCAGCAATGGCCATACCGCCGGGCGAACCCTGATTGGAAACGGTTCTGCCCTTATACGGGTCGGCCGACATGTAACTGTAGTCTAAAATCAGGTTGGTAATAAGCGAAGCGGTGGACGGACTTAGGCGCCCAATATCCAGCTTGCCATCAAGATCAACATCGGCAACCAGGTTATAATAATTCCCATCCTGGTTTTTATAGCCTGCGATGGCACCGAAGGAAAAGTTTCCCGGCCTGGAATTATTCAGGAGGATCAATATCTTGCCGCTGTCATACCCTATCAATACATCCGGCTTGCCATCGCCGTTCATATCGGCCGAGTTAATACTGGTGATCGGTGAGTTTGAGGCCACCTGTATGCTAACCGGCGGGCCGAATGAGGCTTTAGTTACCTTGCCTGCCGAAGCGATATTAGGATAAATGTATAATACTTTGTCACCATCTTCCACCAGAAGGTCCGGCTTACCATCGCCATCAATATCGTTAAAGGTAAAGGCATTAGCCAGGAAGCTGTACGTCGAATTACCAGAGGGGATTTCCACTGGTGTATCAAAATCTGTAGCGGCAATGCTATTTTTACCAGAGAAGGTGGGATTAAATGGCAAGCGGCTAAAAGCGGTTAGGGCCGCGGGTGTGTTGGTTACGCTGATGGGTTGATAAGCTGCGCCAGCAGGTACGGTTACCTGCAATTGTGAAGCGTTTGCCGAAAGTATTTTGGCATTTACCGTACCAAATGTCACCGTGTTTGCGTCCTTGTCGCCATTAAAATTATTCCCGCTAATAGTTATCGTACTCCCAACCGGGGCGCTGGACGGTATTACGCCTGTTATAACGGGCGGCACGTCGGTGGTGATATTACGCACAATTGAAATAACCCCGTTATTGGGATTCACTGTTATCATATCCGGCTTATGATCGCCGTCCATATCGGCGATGGCCACCGCCGATCCGTACTGGGTAACATATCCATCGGTTAAAAGGCTGCCGGCATCTATAAAACCTTTGGTCGAAGTATTGGTCAGCAGCCATGGTGGATACATCCGACCGGCACCCAAAAAAACATCCGGCCTACCATCACCATTCATATCGCCGATCGCGATTGCGCCCGGTGGGCTGCTTTGTACGTTAAAACCTACCGGTGCAGCAAACGAACCTGCGTTAAGGACACCCGGCGTGGCGTTATTTTGATATACGATGAGTTTGGCATACGAAGTGGTAATTAGCAAGTCCTGTTTTTGATCGTTATCCAGGTCGGCAAGGGCTACCGCGACAGGAGCTCCCTCGGTATACTGCATTTCAAAACCAGGGGCAAACAAGGCTGTGTTAACTCCATTGCCGCCGGCATTTCGGTAAATAGCGATATTATTATCATTACCTACACCAAGGACTGTATTGGTGATTACCATATCCGGCTTGCCGTCGCCGTCTATATCACCGGTAGCGATGCTTGCCGGCGAAGAGATAACCGGGAGATCTGTTTTACTAAAGCTGGCATTAGTAAAACCACCGGGTACCGACGCGTTCCGCAAAAACGAAACGGTATTATCAGCCTGGTTAGCCACCAGTATATCAGGTTTCCCATCGCCATCCATATCGCCGATGCAAAAGGAAAGCGGCATGGCACCGACAGGATAATCCATACGTTGGGCAAAGGAATTTGTATTGATATTTCCTGGCGCTGCCGTATTACGAAAAACAGATATCGTTCGGTCGGCAATATTATTCACCACGAGATCCGGCCTGCCATCACCATCCATATCATAAAGCTTTACCGCTGATGGTTGCTTGCCGGTGGCAAAATCTGCCTTTATAGCAAATGAGGCATCATTAAAAAGAGTGCCTACTGTGGCGGTATTACGCATAACCGAGATCACATTGGTCTCCGAATTAGTGAAGACAAGATCGGGCCTGCCATCGCCATCAATATCGCCCGCTGCTACTGAAAGCGGCCCGAAAGCCCTGGTAATATTAAACTCCGGATCAAGCGCGGGCTTGTTTCCCTTATTACTGGTACTGAAGGTGGGTATAAACGCGGCAGCCGAACTGCCTGATAGATGGTTATCGCTGTTCAATACCGAAATATGATCGTACGTGGCACCGGCTGGCACAATTACCGTCAGGCTATTGGCTGTTGCCGCCGAAACCGTAGCTTTCGAAGTGCCAAAAAGCACCAGGTTTCCGGCCGCGCTTCCATTAAAATTGGCCCCAGAAATGGTTATGGTTGCCCCAACATTTGCAGCTACCGGGTTAAAAGAATTAACCACCGGCGCTTGTGCAAATCCGGAAAAGGTGATAAAGATCAGGAAGTAATAAAGTAGAGGTTTGACCACAAAAGATATTTTTACCAAATATAATATTATTACACAGATAAGGATATAGGATTCTTTTACTTATCGCCCGATGGGGTGCCGTAACTCCGCTATCAATGTAGTTCAAAGAATGACAGCAAAGTACAACAACAAAGTAAATCGATTTGAGATACTACCCTGTTCTAATTAAGGCTAAATAAGTAAACTTTGGTTAATCTAATATGGTATATGAGGCACTTCGCTTGCGCACCTCCCTACCCAAGCTTTTTCCGCAACCATTTCCTAACCGGCTCGTCATACCATTTTAGCGTGGCATAGGCCAAAAGTATAGCGCCAATTAAAATCATTAAGGCATAAGGCCATACCTGCGCAATGGTTACCCCTTTATGATCGCTGATCCACGCGACGTAGAAATAAACCAGTGTGTAATGTACCATATAAAGCGGGTAGGATATACCACCTAAGAACTTGCATATCCGGTTTTCCCGCTGCGTTTTAATCACCCCGCTGGCACCAAGGTATACGATCAGCGGAAAAATGATGATGATACAAACAGATTCATAGATCCCGTTCATCCAAACATGTTCGGCACCGCCAATGCGCGGCATGTAAAGTATCACAACCAGCAGCGCGCTGCACCATAAAAAGGCATGTTTAACTTTAGCGGGCTTCATTACACGCGAAAGCAGCAGCCCGGCAAAGAATGGATATATGGTACGGGTTATCCCAATGCGCACTTGCGGTACGTTCAATGTCCAGCCGCCACTCACATCGCCGTTGGTGATGGCCAGTTGCGCGAGTGCGATAGCCGCGATAACCACCAGGATGCTTAACGCCGTTTTAGAGAATTTTCTGATACCGGCAGCATAAAGGATGTTAGCGATATATTCAAAAAATAACGACCAACCTACGCTGTTCAGCGGGTGCATCTCTTCCCAGCCCCGTATATCAAGCGATAAAGGTACGGGCAGGATGGTATAACCGATCAGCATCACCAGTAGCATCTTCCAGGCCGGAATGGTGTGGATAAGCGGCCACAATGTAGAGTCGGTAAAATAGAACCCGATGGCGCCTATGGTCATCCCCAAAACCACCATGGGCTGAAGGCGTTCGATACGGCGTTTGAAAAAGCTGCCTGTGGTCATTTTCGTCCAGCGGTCGTCATAAGCATAGCCGATAACAAAACCAGATAATAAAAAGAAAAAATCGACCGCCAGGTAGCCATGATTAACCAGTTTATCTAAATTACTGGTAGATAATGGCTCGCCCAGGTGAAAAGTTACCACGATAATAGCCGCGACACCGCGAAGGCCATCTAATATTGGATAGTGTGGCTTGGTGGCCAACTCGTTATTGTTCATTAATAAAATAGATTGCAGGCTACGAAATAAACCGGCGCAAAATAGGAAAACGATGCATCGCTATCCAACCGGGCAGGAAAATATTCGTATCTTTCTTTTCAGGGAGTGAACTATGCTGAGCTGAACCTATGTTTAACTATGGTTAACTGATCCGCCGAACCGATCGATCAAAACAGCTTGCTCCTTTATTTATGCCGGTAAATTCCGGCACTTTATTCAACGGCGCAAACGCTTTATATCTAACCTACTCATTTTCACCAAAGTAATCTTTATTTCCTTCAGCGACATATTTATTCATCTAATTGCATTATAACTCTTTGTTATCGCCGGATAATTAATTAGTTTTACTGCTAACATATGCCTTACACTTGCGCTTAAAATACATCATCCTGATAGCCGTAATTCTGCTCTGCATTTGCGGGGTGTTACTGTTTGCTTTGTGGAACCCTTACCCCTCAAGGTTTAAAGATCCGCAAAAAAAAGCCGTTTATATCCGCTACGAAAATGGGCGATATGCTCTTTACCGCTTCGGCAAGCCGTTTACGGTAAAAGGTGCCGCTGGCAATACACATTTACCCGAATTGCAGGCCGCCGGCGGAAATACCATCAGAACCTGGGATGAAACCAACCTCGATTCGGTTCTTGCCGACGCTGAACGGAACCAGATAGCGGTAATAGTAGGTTTGTTTATGCCGTATAACGATAACATGGACGCCTTTTATAACAACGATGCCAAGGTAGATAGCCTGTTTAAACGATATCAAAACGTTATCCGGAAATACCGTAACAGCAAGGCAATTTTATGCTGGTGCCTGGGTAACGAACTAGCCTACCCGGTTAAACCGCAATACTTCAAATTTTATGGGGTTTTTAACCGCTTTATTGATATGATCCATAGCGAAGACCCGGATCACCCGGTAACCACCACGCTGATCAATTTCGAAGACCGGTACCTGCTCAATATCAAACTGTGGACACATATTGATTTTGTTTCGTTCAACATCTTTGGCGCGATAAGACACCTTAGCCAAGACCTCGACAACTTTCATACCTGGTGGCGCGGCCCTTTCCTGATTACCGAGTGGGGCATAGATGGCCCATGGCCCGGGCATGAGCAAACTGCCTGGAATGCTTACATCGAACAAACCAGCGAAAAGAAAGCCGAACAATACCGCGAACTATACGAGCGCTATATGCCGCAAAAGGAGGCCGGTTTCCTGGGGTCGATGGTGTTTTATTGGGGCTATAAACAGGAAACAACCCCCACCTGGTTCAGCCTGTTTGATAAAGACGGCAACAGATCGGCCTCTGTTGATGTGTTACAGCAGCTATGGACAGGCCGGCCGGCCCCTCACCGTGCGCCTAAAGTTAAATATATGCTGGTTGACGGAAAAGGTGCTAAAGACAACCTGTTATACAACCCCGGAACAGTGATCAACGCACAGGTTTACATGCAGGACAGCAGCAGCAATTTGAGTTACCGTTGGTTTTTACAACCGGAAGACTGGTTTCGTGTACAACATTTTTACAACCAAAAAGAAAAGCGCTCGCTTGATGAATTTACCATCAGCGCCACTGCCGATCGTTTTGTGTTTCGTGCGCCCACAACTGAAGGGCCTTACCGTGTTTATGTTTATATTTATAACGACAAGGGCTACTTTGCCACCTGCAATACGCCTTTTTATGTGGTTAGCCCCAATACCCCGCCGCTCAAATGATCAAACCACCTGATAAAAACCAAAGGCGTAGCCTGCGGCTAATGATCCTGATCGGCATTGGCTGCATGGCTTTCTTCGCTTATTACCTGCTTCAGCCGGCTGCGCGTGGTTACCGGCCGCTATACGCCTTACTGATCATTACTTTTGCCTTTACCGCCGCAAAAGTGCTATACGAATGGTACCACTACTGGACCATTAAAATAGATACTCCTCCCCCGCCCGGCAAGGCTTTTACGGTAGATATTTTTACCACCTTTTGTGCCGGTGAACCCTACGAGATGATTGTTGAAACGCTGGAAGCAATACAAGCGATCACTTATCCGCACCAGGCTTATCTGTGCGATGAGGCCGACGACCCTTACTTAAAAGATATTTGCCGTAAACTGGGTGTGCACCATGTAACCCGTATCGAAAAAGTAAATGCCAAAGCCGGCAATATCAACAACGCGCTCAGGCATTCCAATGGGGACTTATGTGTAGTGCTGGATCCTGACCATGTGCCCTCTCCCGACTTTTTAGATCCTATTGTTAATCATTTTAACAACCCCGAAGTAGGCTTTGTACAGATCGTCCAGGCTTATTTTAACCAGGACCAGGGTTGGATAGCCAAGGGCGCGGCCCAGCAAACCTACCAGTATTACGGCCCGATGATGATGACCATGAACGCCTATGGCACCGCCCAGGCCATTGGCGCCAATTGTACCTTCAGGCGTGCCGCGCTGGATTCTATCGGCGGCCACGCGGCCGGTTTGGCCGAAGATATGCACACTTCTATGCAACTGCATGCCAAAGGTTGGAAATCGGTATACGTACCCGCGGTATTATCACGCGGTTTGGTACCGGCTACCCTCTCTGCTTATTATAAGCAGCAACTCAAGTGGTCGCGTGGGGTGTTCGAATTGCTTGTAACTTCGTATATCACCCTGTTCCGCAAGTTTACCTGGCGACAAAAATTGCACTACGGGCTGGTGCCCATGTTCTACCTGTCGGGCTTTATCTACCTGCTCAACTTCCTTATCCCTATAGCGGCACTTTTTGCCGATGTTTATCCCCTGCGGATGGATTTTTCGGTATTCGCTATCGTAACCGTTCCATTTATTATGGCCGTGCTGCTCATCAGGCATTTTGTACAGCGCTGGGTGATGGAGGACCAGGAACGGGGCTTCCATGTTATCGGTGGTTTATTGCTCATCGGTACGTGGTGGGTATTTATTGTTGGCTTTGTTTACACCATCATACGCAAAAAAGTACCTTATATCCCCACCCCCAAGGATGATACCGAAGAGCGGAACCTCGGCATCAATTTGCCCAATATCGCTATCCTGGGCTTGTCGGTAGCCGCCATTGGTTATAGTTTATATAACGATTGGAACCCCTTTACCATCATCATGGCCGGCATTTGCAGCATCAACTGCTGTTTCATGGTGTTTATGCTGATGGCCAGCCAACAGCTTCAACTGCGGTCGTACCAAAACCGCCACAGCGGGCTTTCGGCCGTGCGCAACAGTATTGGGGAGTTTAAACGCAAGTTCTGGCTGTTTCGCAGGCGGATCTATTCCGTGGTGCGAACTATTAGCCTCCCTTTAATGATCGCGTCTATCTGTTTGTCTTATTACGCAAGCAAACGCGCGCAGGAAGGCGATTCGCCGGTACTGCCGCCTGTACATAAAAATGTATTGTTAAGCGGCATTTTCGATCCCGCTAAAGCCGGCGATGGGCTGACGGCCATGTCGAACGTAAACCATCTTCAGCAGGGCGGGAAAGTTCACTTTGATATCGTTTCCGTTTACCTGTCATGGGGCGATCAGCCTAAATGTTTTGTGCCGGCCGCGCTGATGGATAGTATTTATCGCAATAACTCTACCCCCATGATCACCTGGGAACCATGGCAAAATCTGTTCTCAGGCTTTGCGGGCCAAAAGGATGAATCTGTATTTGCCCACATACTGGCCGGTAAATACGATGATTATATTACCCGCATGGCCGGGCAATTGCGCGCGCTTAACCGCCCGGTGTTTTTACGCTTCGCGCATGAAGCCGATAACCCGGCTTACCCATGGTCGGCTGCGGGTAAAAATACACCCGAAGATTTCAAGGCCGCCTGGAAATATGTGCATAACCTGTTTATAGCGAATGGCGCCTGGAACGTAACCTGGGTATGGAACCCATGGACTCCCAAAGCTGCCGAGACCTATTTCCCGGGCTATGCATATATAGACTGGATAGGTATCACTGGTTTAAACTATGGAAAGTATGGCATAGATGGCCGATCCTGGTCGTTTAAGCAAATATACATGCCTTATCACCGGCTGAAGATCATGAAATGGGGCATTCCGGTAATGATAGCCGAAATGGGTTCCGTAAAAGAAGCTGTCGATCAAACCGCGTGGCTGCAGGCCGGTATCCAAAGCACCCGTTATAGCTTCCCCGAAATTAAAGGCTTGGTATTGTTTAACTCGGCCTTTGATCAGAATGTACCTAACCATAGTGTTGCCAGTATTAACTGGCGCCAGGATAATTTGGCCACCTTAAAGTCTTTCGGCAGCGCACGTCCGTTACAACAGCAACCCATAGCTGCCGCGCCGCGTAATATCCCCCGTTCAACAGCCAGCATTTTCTCCGGAGATACCAAAGGCGTGCTTTACGCGAAGGGGCAGAACTGGTATGGCAATACATACGCCATTACGCGCCGAACTATTGTTAACGATTTTACAGCCATACGCCAGGCCGGCCTGAACACCATAAAAATTTACGGCCCCGGCATCTACGATCATATTACCCTACAGGCCGCCCGCGAAACCGGCCTGAAGGTTTACTACAGCTTTTGGGTACCCGATCCGGCCCTGCAAATGGCCGACAGCGTTTACCTGGCCAAACTTGCACGAAATATCCTCTCGACCGTAAACGACCATAAAAACAACCAGCTGATCCAGTGCTGGAATATCGGCAGCTGCACACTGCAGCAAATGAACGATGTTTACCTGCAACCCGAACTGTTTTACCGCCGCCAGGCTTATACCACGTGGCTGAAGAACCTGGTGCAGCAAATTAAAAAAGCCGATCCGGGCAGGGCTGTTACCGTTGATGTGAAAGTAGCCGGCGATATGCGCCGCACCGTTGCGCAATTGCACGACCAGGTGCCGCAAATAGACGCGTTTGGTTTGGTTTGGAAGGATAGATTGAAGGATTCCACATTGATCGGCAAATTGTCTGTCCCTTATTATTTCAGTAATGTAAATCCTGATTTTTATTTTCAGTACAAAAGCCTTTCAACCGCCGCCATTCTTGCTAACTGGCAGGACCAGCAAACCGCGTCGGGCGTTACTTTTGACGGATTGAAAGATATGCAGGGCCGTTCTAAACTGGCATTTGACGAATTGATAAAGCATTGGGGCGCAGGCACCCATGTTAACCGTCTGCCCGAAATTAAGATCCTGCGCCCATCGGCGGCTACCGTACCCGACGATGTGCTGCCTTATAACGCGCTTGTTAAAGATCCGGGCGGCTGGAAATTCGCGCAAAGCGTACAAAACGGGCTCCGTTTTGAATGGTACCAGGTACGTACAGACAGGTGGGGAACGCCGCTAAAAATGGTACACCTTGGCGATGGCCCGTTGTTAAACTACAAGGTACCCGAAAACCCACGGTTATACAAGCTATACCTGGTTGCTACAGACGGACAGCGGGTAACTACTGCATATTCTATATTAAACATCCCATTGCAACATGAGGAAGTACCGGTTGAAGATTAATCGTGCCACACTGATTGGTATTATTGGGCTGCTGTTGCTGGCAGCCGTGATAGTTAAAGGCCCGGGATATGTGCGTAATACTTTTTTCGATCAGTTTACTGAACGGAATAACGAGCCTGTGCTGGCACTTTTTAAACACGGCGACAGCACTGCCACACGGCTGACCGGCATGCCGCACTATACCCTGTATTGGAAAAGCACAGCCATAAAATTTAAAAACAGCGGTGAACTATTGCGCCTGCTCAAAAAAAGCGATGTGCTGCTCAGTATAGAGACCTGGCCACAGGCTTATGCCGGGCCATGGTATACCGATGCCCTCACCGCGATACTTAAAGGTAGCTTCAACCGCCAGCTCGATGAGCTGGCAGGCCTGATCAAGCAAAGCAGCCACAGCATTTATGTAAGGTTCGATCCGGATATGGAAGTACCGGTATACCAGTTTCCGTGGCAATACCAGTCGGCACCGCAATACATCAGGGCGTTTAATTATATGGCTGCAAAATTAAAGCAGGCCGCTCCCGCCGCGAAGATCATTTGGGGGCCAAGCGGTTTCCCCGGCGATTCTGAATTTTGGCCGGGAAACAAATATGTAGATCTTATCAGTGTAACACTCGGCAGCCAATCAGAGCAAACATCGTCTGCTTATCCTTATCAGCCCCAGCTACCAGGCATGCTGTTTTCCAAACTTCACAGGTTACGCTTTATGGATAAGCCGGTACTGGTATTAGGCGGGCAAGCCAGCGCTGCATCGCCTTTACAGCCCGATTGGTTAAAGCAGCAGGTTAGACAGGAGAGACGATACGATACTACTGTTTATTCACCAGCAAACTTTATTACGACCGATCCCGATAAACCGGTACGGCAAAAACTAAAAGTTGGTGTGTTCGACCCCAATCGCAGGCTGATCAATAACCCCAACGTAAGCATCGAACATATTTTTACCGATATGGGTGAAATTGAGCGGGGCGAACTTAAGCTTCGGTTCGATTCTATCCTTGCGCGCCATCATGATGTGGTGTTAACCGTTGAGCCATGGAAGGATACCATCAAACGGCCTGACCCTAACGTACTGCAAAGTACGCTGGATGGCCGTTTTGACCCGGCGATCCAAAAGTTGTATCAGCTGATCAGCAATTGCGGGCAAACGGTTTATCTGCGCTTCGCCCACGAAATGGAGATCCCCATTAAGCGCTACGCCTGGCAAAGTAAGGATCCGGCTACCTATATCCGGGCGTTCCGCTATTTTATGCAGGCCGATAAAATCCACGCCAAAAATATCAAACGTGTTTGGGGCCCCGCCGGCGACCGTGGTTCGGCCGATTGGTGGCCCGGAAGCGATGTGGTTGATTATATCAGCATTGCCATTTACGGCCTGCCCGATAAAAACATTACCGACCCTAACAAGCAGGAACTTTTCAGCACCATTTTTCAGCGTAAGTATTATCGCATGCGCTTCCTTAACCGCCCGCTGTTTATCACCGAGTTTGGCGTAAAGGGGCCTGAAGATTATCAGCACAAATGGCTGGCCGATGCCGCCAATACGCTGCGGCACAACAAGCATGTTTTTGGCATTTGCTACTTTAATTTATATGATAACCCCAAAACCTGGGGACATATTAAAGCCCCCGACTGGAGCATATCGCCGCAAAACATGCAGTTTTTCTGCAACAGTGTAAACGCCGGAAACTAAAGATATCAGTTAAAAGAAAGCCGCCTGTACTCAAAGTACAGGCGGCTTTCTTTTATCCGGTCAAATCCCTTTTAAAACTTCGGATCGAAGTTGAAATAGATCGGGTTTGATAACGCAACCATGTTACCGGTAACCGCTGCCGAGCGGGGCACCTGCGGGTAATCGGTAGCCGGGCCTTCAACTATCAAACGGTAGTACATGCGCTCAACTAATCTTGGCGTATCGGTAAACTCAACCACAGGGTTGCTGCCTGCCATTTTATAGCTGCCAAACTTACGGCCATCTTTAATTACATTGATGGTATAAGTGCTATCCTTTTTTACGTTTCCTTTAAGTTCAACACGGAATTTGATAGGCTTACCGGTAGATTTGGCGTTATCACCCATCATCATATCCATTTTACCGTCTTCGTTAATATCCGCATAAAACTCAACACGTGGCGCGAAAGGGTTCGCGCTTACCGAAACGCGGCCGTTTACCAAACCATCAACCACACCCTGCGCGTTGCGCTTAGCAGCGAATACCCAGGTTGTAGGGGTACCAATATAGTTAACGTCGCTTGGTCTGTGAACATCGCTACCACCACGAGCAGTTACCCTGCGACCGGAAGCCAGCATATCTTCCCAGATCAGGTTTGAGTTGGCGTTCTTGGTCCATAGGCACGAGTTCCAAACTTCCATCGCGTCAACCATGTCGTACGAAAAGCCGAAGTGATCTTTTGGACCAGCAGGGTGATTAGCCGATAAATGAATACCCAGTTCTTTTTTTACCGCGAGGATATTAGCATCGCGCTGATCACGTACATCATAAAATTTTTGATGATCGTATGGCTTCGCCGAAAAGGTATTACCGTGGCCGCGGGTGGTGGTCCACTCGGCACCATATAATAACAGTACCGAATCTGATTTGAAATCGGGGTCGGCCCAGGTGTTGTGTTCTACATCTCCTAACACATGGTTATCATGATCGGTAATGGCGATGTAGCCAAATCCTACTGATTTAGCAAAGGCAATAATGTCTTTAACCGGGTGGCGTTTAGGGTCATATCCGCCTTCGCTACTATGGCTCGAGTGTACGTGAAGGTCTCCTTTTAACCATACGCCATCGGTAAGGCTGGCTATTGGCGGCAGGGCGCCCAATGGTTTGATCCATGGGTTAACATGATTTTTTGGCAGATACTGTGCCGGCTTTAGGTCTTGTGCAGATACAATATTGCTGATGCCGATGATGGCCAGCAGTGAAAATGCAATGCGAATATTTTTGTACATGTTTTTTAATGTTAAAGGTGATGTGATAATTATTTACCGGGATAGCCGGGATTCTGTGTAAGAGTTGGGCTGCGCACGATCTCCGTTACCGGGATAGGACGTACCAAATACTTAGTATCGATGGCGGTAGGATGATTATGAGCGGTAAAGGCGTTGTATTGCGCGGCACGGGTAAGCAGCGTTCCGGTGCGTTTAAGGTCCATCCAGCGGTTTGATTCACCGAAAAGTTCGCGGGCCGATTCGTCAAGCACATCTGTTATAGTGGCATTTCCGGCAAGCAGGTCGCTGCCTGAAAGTTTGGCCCTTTGGCGCAATTGATTG
Organism: Mucilaginibacter mali; assembly: GCF_013283875.1. NCBI lineage: Bacteria > Pseudomonadati > Bacteroidota > Sphingobacteriia > Sphingobacteriales > Sphingobacteriaceae > Mucilaginibacter > Mucilaginibacter mali. Next base: position 1,436,182 of record NZ_CP054139.1, on the reverse strand, counting down.
ATCAATGCGGTAGCCTGGGCGCCCTGGCCTTGCTTAACGTACGCTTCGGCCAGCAGCAACATGGTTTCGGCTCGACGGAACACATACGTATCGCGATGCCCTTGCGGATCAACCCCCGCGTTGGTATAAACTACAACGGTAGGGTCGTAGAATTTCCAGATGATGGGATAGATAACGTTCGATCCAAAAAACGTATGGTACTGATTGGGGTTCACTACATAATATGTTGGCTTGTTGGCTGCTTTGTAGGCAGTGATCTCGGCATCGGTCATAGCCACCTGGGGCAGGTAGATCACAACGTCTCCGGTTTTAATGGCGCCATTAGTTCCCGCGGCGTTGTTGGTAGCCGCCACGATATGCCTTTGTAAAAAGCGCTCGGATGCCCTAAAGTCATTAGCGCTATAAAGGTTGAAAACATATGACGTAGGCTGGTAAGACGCGTCTTGCCTCCAATAAGGTGCTGCCAGTGCCCCACCCGGAAACCTATCGGTCCAGAACTTAAATTGCTGGTACAGGTTGTTACCATTTTTGTTGTTCGCATCGGTGCTGGAATAGCGCACCGCGAAGATCACTTCTTTATTGCCAACTGTATATTGGTCGCCGAAGAGTGTTTCCCATGTCGTAAGCGTTGATTTGTTCATGGCTACCTGCAGGGCGCTAACGGCACCTGCCAGGTCGGTAGGCTGCGCATAGGTTTTATAGCTGCGTGTAAGCAACACCTTGCCAAGCAAGTGCTGGGCCATGGCCTGGGCTACCCGTCCGTAGTCGCTTGGATCGGCCGGCAGCTGGTTGATGGCCTGGTTAAGATCGCCCACCATTTGTTTATACACATCTGCTTCCGGGGCACGGGTGAAATTATAGGTAGCGTCGGTCACCTCACTGGTGATCAGCGGCACATCGCCAAATGATTCAACCAGGTTTAAATAGGCATAAGCGCGCAAGGCCAGTAATTCGCCGGTGCGTGTGGCGTACACTTTGGGGTCGATACTGCTTTGTATGGCCGCGCCGCGTGACAGGGCGGTGTTGGCTTTGGTTATCAGATTGTAGTTGTCAGTCCACCAGCTTTGACTTTCGTTGCCTGTAAACACGGTGTAATCGTTAATGGGCAATTGGGTGTCATCTACTACGCCGGTACGGTCGTACATATCGGTACCATACCACATGTGCCCGGTGTTTTGCAATAATGGGCGCAGGTATCGGTAAGTTTCGTTCACCAACTCCTCGTACGAGTCCTGGGTTACGAAGTACTTGTCACTCGTTACCGACGAACGGTTAACTTCGTCCAGTTTACAGGAGTGCGCGAGGATCAGCACCAAAATCGCCGCTATATAAGTGATTAATTTTTTCATGGATTAATAATATGTGTGATTCTTAATGAATTAAAACGCCAGATCGAGGCCGAACATAAACTTGCGTGTCATCGGATAGCCATAGGTTTGCGTGTCCCTGCCTGCTATTTCCGGGTCCCAGCCTGCATAATCGGTAAAGATGAAAGGGTTTTGACACGAAGCGAATACGCGCAACTTGCTAAGCCCTACTTTGCCTATCAAGCCCTTAGGCAAATTGTAGCCGGCGTTGATATAGCCTACCCTTACGTATGCGGTTTTCTGAAAGTATAACACTTCCATCGGGCCTGAAGGTACACCGGGGCGCACCCAGGTACCGCTGGTATTTTGCGGTGTCCAGTAGTTGAGTTTCAGTACGTTGAAATTCTCGTTATCCTCTAACGAATACGACCCATGGAACTGCGAATATGAATATTGTCCCTGGCGGGTAGTTACGGTGAATGCCAGGTCTATATTTTTATATGCGAAGCTATTGGTAATACCACCCGTCCATTTAGGGAAAAGAGACCCTTTAAATACTTTGTCGGCATTGTTTATCGTGCCGCTATTGTCAATATCGCGCACCTTGATACTACCTGGTGCCAGTCCGTACTTTTTAGCGTCTGCCGCTTCGCTTTCGCTCCAATAACCAACCTGGTCATATGTCCACACTACGCCCACGGGTTGGCCCACAAACCAACCGTTGGCCTCATCACGTTGTGAACCATCAGCAAGGCTTACGATCTTGTTGCTGTTAGATGCTACGTTAAGCGATGTGTTCCATGAGAAACTGTCGGTTTTAACATTGGTCGTATTCAGGGAAAACTCGATACCTTTATTGTTAACCGAACCCACATTATCCGTCAGGCTGGTAAACCCGTTAAGTATCGACATTACCCGGTTCATGATAATGCCGTTTGTCCGCCGGTTGTACACGTCTATCGTTCCACCGATCCGTCCTTTGTAAAGTTCGAAATCTACACCAAGGTTAAACTCATTAGTGCGCTCCCATGTCAGGTTTTTGTTTGCAAAGCGTGTTACCGACGATGTATTCACCACACTTGTGGTACCAAAAAGGTACCGGGCATTAGCAACTGTTGGAAAGCTGCTATAAGGCGACACGCCGTTATTGCCCGATACACCATAGCTAAAACGCAGTTTCAGGTTAGACAGGGCGGTTTTGTCTTTCAAGAATTCCTCTTCAGAGATTCTCCAACCCAAAGCAGCCGATGGGAAGAATGCCCATTTATGGCCTTCGGCCAATTTAGAACTACCGTCTGTACGTGCTGTTGCTGTTAACAGGTAGCGCCCTTTGTAGTCGTAGTTAACACGTCCAAAAAACGAACTCAGCTGCTCCTGTATATAATTGGTAGACATAGAGGACATGGTACCTGCACCAAGGTTATACCAATCGTATGCATCGGTAGGGAACGCCCTTGCCGCCTCGGCCGAGGTCATGATGGCTGATTTGTACTGCGATGCGCCCAAAAGGAGGTTTACGCTATGATCGCCCCAGGTTTTATCGGCCTGCAATAAGTTATCCCAGGTATATTTTATGGTACGGCCTGCCTGGTACTGGGCACTGCTATTGGCCAGCGCACCTGCACCGGTTTTTGTCATCGAGCCGATGTACGACGCGCCTTCTGTATGGTTGATGTCGGGTGCAAAGGTGGTGGTAAACTTCAGCCAGTTCAGCGGTTTCACCTCAAGGTACATGTTTCCAAAAACATGCGTGTTGTTAGTTTGCGTGTGCCTGTTCTTCTCTTCTAAAAAGGGATTGGTGATGGTTGTTATACCATCCGGATAGAACTTTAGCGACCCGTCCGCGTTGTACTTATCTGTCAGCGGGTTCAAACGATAGATGGTCCGGAAGGTTTCGGGGCTGGCGCCGGTTGCAATTTCGTAAGCAGTATATATATTGGTCCCTATCTTAAATGTATTGTTTATCTGCTTATTTAGCGCTGCACTCACATTATAACGGGTGTAGCCATCGCCCTCAATCTCGCCTTTTTCTGAATTGATTGCCGCGCCCAGGCTATAAGTAAGCTTTTCGGCGCTGCCATTCAAGCTTACTGCATGCGATTGCGTGTAAGATTTCTTCAGTATCTCATCCGGCCAACTGATTGAATTGCCTGCCTGGTAATTGTTGTATGCCGCCTGACCCAGCAATGTGGCCAAATTAGGTTCGTAAGCCGGGTTGGTATAGTTTTGCCCTTTGCTGCGGTCTATACGATATTGCACCCATTCGGTAGCAGTAGTGAAATGAGGCAAATTCATTACCGAGTTTACAGAAGCCGATCCGATATACTCTACCGAATTTTTGCCTTGCTTGCCTTTGCGGGTGGTAACAATAACAACACCGTTGGCCCCGCGCGAACCGTAGATAGCCGTAGAAGAAGCATCCTTCAGCACGTCGATCCGCTCAATATCGGTAGGCGAAATATCGTTGATAGAGCTAACATAAATACCATCCAACACATATAGGGGTGGGTTGATGCCACTCAGGTCTGTGCCCGATTTAATGGTGTTCTGTCCGCGGATGGAGATATCGAAACCGCCACCAGGCTTGGTGCTTGATGTGGTAACATCTACACCCGGTAACTGGCCGGCCAGCGATTGTATAGCATTGTTGAAGTGCGTAGCCACCAGCTTATCATTAGATACAGAGCTGAGCGCGCCGGTAAGGTCGGTACGTTTCTGTGTGCCATAACCCACAACAACCACTTCGTTAAGCGCCGAAACTGTTTGCTGCATGGTAATGCTAAGGCTGCTGTGGCCCGCGGCTATCTCAATTGGCTTATATCCAATATAGGTGAAAGACAGTACCGCGTTATCATCGGGCACAGTGATGGTAAAATTGCCGTTTACATCGGTAGATGCAACCGCATTGTTAACCTTGCATTTTACTACAACGCCTATCAGCGGCGTACCTTGCTCATCAACCACCTTACCGGTTACAGCATGTGGTGGTGCCGGTGCTTTACGTTCTTTAATAACTACGGCCTTATCCTCGCGGGTTATGGTATAAGTTAAAGGCTGATTGTTGAAAATTTGCGCGAGAGCGTCCTCCAGCTCTGCATTTTTTATATTTACCGTAACCGGTTTGGCGCTTTTTATAAGGGTTAGATTATAAAAGAAATCATAACCGCTTTGATTACGGATATCATCAAAAACCTGTTCGAGCGAAGCGTTGGTTTTTTTCAGCGTAATTTTTTGTGCAAAAGAGGCGGCACTTACCTGTATGATAGCCATTGTTAGTATGATCATCGTAAGTTTCATCATCAACAGGCATTTTTTTAGGGCGCGGGACGAAAAACCATGCCCGACATATAAAAAAGTTTTATACATTTGTTATTAGGGTTTAATCGAAAAATCTTATTTGCGTATTATTTTTTTCCGTTAAAGCGGAATGGTAAGCCCAAAGCACGCCAGTGGTGGTTCCAAGCACCCCTGGCTTTTTTGTGGATTACCGTTTTACCAGGTCTGCTTACTGCATAACGGTAACCCTCCTTCCTTCTACTTTAAAGTGAATATTTCCGGTTAATTCCATGATCTTGAGCGCAGATGACAGATTCTTATAGCGGGAGATCTTTCCGCCGAAACGCATCGACGGATCGATATTGCTTGCATAAATTATTTCCACATTATACCAGCGGGCAACTTTGCGCATAATGCTTTCCAGGCTTTCGTTAAACTTGAAATAGCCGTTCTTCCAGGATATTACGTCTTCCAGGTCCACCTCATTGGTTACTTTTATGCCGGCATCGCTAACCCGTGCCTGCTCGCCCGGTACAATGATGCGCGACTGACCATGATCCGAAATTTTCACCGAACCTTCCAGCAGGGTTGTCCGCATCAGTTGTTCATCATCATAAGCCATGATATTAAAATGTGTACCCAATACCTCAACTACCTGGCTCCCGCTGGCTACCCTGAAGGGTATTTGGGCGTTGTGGGTAATTTCAAAATAGGCTTCGCCCTTAAGCTGTACCCGGCGTTCGTTCCCGGCAAAAAAAGTGGGGTAAGTAAGGCTCGATCGGGCATTGAGCCAAACCCTCGAACGGTCGGGCAAAACTACCTCCCATTGTCCGCCGGTAGGCGCCTCGATAGTATTATATTCGGGTACGGGATCGTTAGTGGCCACACCGGCAGGTAATTCATACACTATTTGCCCCTGCGCGGTTTTGGTGATCTTTATTTTGGATTGCACCGCGATCTGGCCGTTGAGGGAGTCTGTCAGTGTAATTTTCTTTCCGTTGCCCAGTATCAGGATGGCCTTATTGCCGCCGGGCTTAACATCAATTTTTTGCGCGATGGGATTTTTCTGCACCGGTTCAATGCCCGGATAGTAGATAAGCGCGGCAACAGATACGATAAGCAATACCGCAGCGGCTGCCAACGCCGGCTGCCAGAATGCCCGCTTCCTCTTCAGCTGAATTACAGGGGCGCCTGCCATCTTTTGCTGAAGCTCTTCAAAATGCTTATCCCGCAGCGCGTTACGCGAGGCTTTAGCCATCATGATCACTGTCCGCTTCAGGTCTTCTACCTGTACCGCATCTTCGGGGTGTTCGGCCAGCCATTTATTCCAATATCTGACATCGTTATCGTCTCTCCCGAAACAATAATTCAGGAAGCTTTCCTGATGGAGTAGGTGACCGAGGTCTTTTTCAAGCATTTTTGGCAGACTTTGCACAATAGAGCAGGCAGCCTCAATTTTTTCCTATGCTTTTTTGAAAAAAATTATAAAAATAAGTGTGAACAGGGAAATAGCGGCAGAAAGCACGCTCACGTAATCCTGCCCGATGAGTTTCCGGAGTTTCTCGACAGAATTGTATATGGTATTATAAGCCGTTTTTACTGAGATATTGTTAATGCCGGCGATCTCCTCGTAGCTTAGGCCTAAATAAAATTTTTGGTATACGATCTTCGACTGACTGTCGGACAATTCGCTGATATAATCGTTCAGCACCTGCGTTACCTGTTTTTGGGTAGTTTGCCTGATGTACTCGGCTTCTACCGATGGGTAAACCGGCATTTCGGGCAGATCATCCAGCTCCAAGCCCTCCTCGGCGCTAAAATGCCGCTTGCGGAACAGGTTACGCAGGAAAGCCGTTACCAGGTAGTTGTGGTGATTACGGATATACTGCAACCGGCTGCGGTTCTCGAAAACATACAGGAACAGGTCGTTAATACAATCCTTCGAGCTATCAAGCGTTGCACCTTTTAAACCACCGAGGTAGATGAGGTAATCATGATAATGAGAGTATAACGTATAGAAAACATCCTGGCCACCTTCTATAATGAAAGTGTCCCAATGCATTTTTAGGGCTATACCGGACTTTACAAAACTGGGCATTATCTGAGAACTTCGGGCGGAACAAAGTTGCCGTCTGTCTGTGCACTTCCGGTTTAGCTAATATTATCAATTTGTTAAAGCTATGGCAATGCCGGGCTAAAAAATGTAAGATTCCCGTTACTGTAAAAACCACAAGGCCCCGGTTTTTAAAAACCGGGGCCTTGTGGTTGCCTTATTGCGGAAGATGTTACTATCCCTCTATCTTCTGTACTTTAACCGCGGTGCCGTAGGCCAGCACTTCGGTAATGCCCTGCATCACCTCATTGGCATCGTACCGCATATTGATGATGGCGTTTGCGCCTACCTGCTGGGCATGCAGCATCAGCAAATCGTAAGCCTCCTGGCGCGATTGCTCGCACAGATCGGTATAAACCGAGTTGCGGCCACCTACCAGGCTTTGCAGTCCGCCAAGAAAATTGCCCCCTACCCCGCGCGAACGCACGGTAATACCCCTGATAACGCCTAAATGTTCGGTTACCTTGTAACCCTCTAAATGTGTGCTGGTTGTTACTATCATTTGGTTGTCCGGTTTTAATTTATTCAAACATAGTTGTTAATGCCGATATTTATATGAAGAGTAAATTATTAATTTGCTGAAAATATGGCAATAGACGCGTACGGACTGCAAGACATTAAAAAGGAACTGCAACACCTTAGCAGCCCCCGGCTGGCCGAACTAGTGCTGTGCCTGGCCCGCTATAAAAAAGAGAACAAGGAACTGCTGGCTTACCTGCTATTTTTAGCCGGCGACGAAGAGGCGTTCATCCAGCAAGCTAAATACGAAATAGGAATGATGTTTTACAGCATGCCCTCGCAGCCTTTTAACGCTGTAAAGGTATTGCGCAAGATATTACGTTATATCACCAAGCTGTCGCGCTTCTCGGGATCCAAAGGCGTCGAGATCACCCTGCTCATCAGCTTCTGCACCAATTACCTGGAGTATACCTACACCAAAGTAAACTACAAACCCCTGCGCACCATCCTCATCCGCCAGGTAGAAAAGGTAGGCAAGCTCATCAGCAAACTGCACGAAGACCTGCAATTTGATTATATGACCGATTACACCCAATTGCTGGATGCCGCGGATGCTAAGCTATCGTGGTTTAATAAGATGGAGTTTGAGATTTAATTTGCTGCGTGTAAATATTTAGTCATCTGAACCATGGCGTTGCCTTCGGCCCGGGCTGTACGCTCATACGCCTGCAGGCTTTAGCCACAAGGCCGGTATCCGCTGCCATCCCTAACGCGGGTGAGGTGGTAAGTATTAAAAAGCTGGTGCAAGTTTAAATGGTGGCAATGTGTGCAGGGTTAACTTGTGCCTGGGTTTCGCGGAAGTTTGAAACTTCTACGATGTTGACCACAGGTTACGCTGCGCTAAACCTGCGGTAGCGGACGGAGGTTTTAGATTTAGTCATCAGGTTAAGCGGTTAAATCACCCGGGGATCTGCACCACAAACTCCGAACCTTCACCCTCCCTGCTCTGCACCTCAATTTTACCGCCGTGGCCTTTTACTACTATATCATAACTTATCGATAAGCCTAATCCCGTACCTTGCCCCGTTGGCTTGGTGGTGAAGAATGGCTGCATGATCTTATCTTTTATCGCGTCGGGGATGCCGTTGCCGTTATCACGAACGATAGCCCCCCAGCCCCCTAAAGGGGGAGTAAAGGTTGTAATGGTTACTTGTGGAGTGTACCCATCACCCTCGGTCTTCTTCTTTTCATTCACCGCGTAAAACGCGTTGTTGAACAGGTTGAGCAGTACGCGGCCAATGTCCTGCTGCACAATGTTGACTTTGGGCAGGTTCTCGTCAAAATTGGTTACTATCTCGGCGTTGAAGTCTTTATCCTTTGCCCGCATGCCGTGGTAAGCTAATTTCAGAAACTCATCGGCCAGCAGGTTAATATCGGTTAACTGGCGCTCGCCGCTGCCCGCGCGGCTGTGTTCAAGCATCCCCTTTACAATACCATCGGCGCGTTTGCCGTGCTGGTTTATTTTTTCGAGGTTTTGAGTAAGGTCATCGGCAATAGCTATCACATCTTCGGTATGACCGGCTTCAGCCTCTTCTTTCAGTTCTTCCAATAGTTCGATGCTTACCTCGCTAAAGTTGTTTACAAAGTTCAGCGGGTTCTGTATTTCGTGGGCTATACCAGCCGTCAGTTCGCCCAGCGATGCCATTTTTGCCGATTGGATCAATTGTGCCTGGGCTGCCTTCAGCTCGTTCAGTGTACTTTGGATCTTTATCTTGTCCCTTTTATTGCGCACACTGTTGCGCCAAAAAATCCAGGCGATAACTGATATGAAGGCAATGACCAACACCAACAGGTAAAGCCGTTGCCGGGCCGCGTCGGCAGCTTTTTGCGCTTCCAGTTCCTGCTTGTGCTGCTCTTCTGAGTAAGCCAGCGCCTGCGCCCGTTGTGATTTGCCGATGTTAAAAACGCTGTCGCGCGCGCTGTAATAAATATTGGCGTACTTCAGCGCGCTATCGGCATTGTGGCCGGTGTAAAACTCTTTCAACAACCCGGCAGGCTCGATCTGCGCGAATACCGCCTGCCGGAACGAAAATCCGTAAGACTTCCTGGCATAAAACATGGCCGAATCGGCCCGCCCATGCGCTTTGTGAAACTGGGCAAGCATAGCATTGCCCACCACCAGCACGTGGTTTACCTTCCCAAGGGTAGCTACCGCAATAGCGGCGCGTGCGTACTTCAGTTTCAGTTCGTCGGCGGTTTGCAGTTGCTGTATATCCAGTAAGCTTTGCGCAACCTGCACCGTAATATTTTTGCGCACCGCGTATTCAAAGCTTTTAAAGCTATAGTACGCGGCCGAATCGGGCATGTGGAGCACGCGGTAAGCGGCACCCAGGCCGCCGTAATCATACGAAATAAAAATATCGTTGTGGGCCAACGCCGAGTACTTCAAACCCATCCCGAAATACCAGATCATTTGCTTATTGTTGGCCGTAAAGGTATCGTCGGCATTGCTAAAACAACAGCCAAGGCTATCGTATATAATGCCCAGCGCCTCGTTATCGCCGGTTTTTTCAGCCAGTTTCAGGGCGGCCAGGTCCATTTTAATGGCCTCGGCAACATCGCCGTTCTGCGCAAGCTGAAAAGCGATCTCGGCCATAATAATGGCTTCGCTGATGCGGTCGTTATTTTTGCGCGACCAGTCCAGTATCTTGTAATGATAAGTAAGCCCCAGTCTGGAAGTAGGCTGCCCGTAATTGATGATCTGGTAAATGATCCTGGTGCGCTCTTTACCCGGCTTAGCCACTCTAAACGCCGCGAAAAGGCTATCGTGGCTTTGCCCGGCGTAAGTGCCCACCGGCCTGGCCCGGGCAATGGCTATATGGATAAGGTTATCCACATTAATTTGCTGCCCCATAAGCCGGCCGGAACAAAGCAGCAAACAAACCAGGATAAATCGTTTCATAAGGGGTATTGGCAACGGCTAAAATTGTAATGGTTTACAGCTAAATAAATTATTCAACTAATGTAAGTATAAGCAACGGATATTTTTACCGCATGAATAAGATATGTAAAGGACCCGATGCTTCAAGCATAATCACTCAATGATAACGCAGTGAATGACGCGAAGCCTATAATGATCACCCTGGTATCTGCACCACAAACTCCGAACCCTCACCCTCCCTGCTCTGCACCTCAATTTTACCGCCGTGGCCTTTTACTACTATATCATAACTTATGGATAAACCTAATCCCGTACCCTGGCCGGTTGGCTTGGTGGTGAAGAATGGCTGCATGATCTTATCTTTTATCGCGTCGGGGATGCCATTGCCGTTATCACGAACGATAGCCCCCCAGCCCCCTAAAGGGGGCGTAAAGGTTGTAATGGTTACTTGTGGAGTGTACCCATCACCCTCGGTCTTCTTCTTTTCATTCACCGCGTAAAACGCGTTGTTGAACAGGTTGAGCAGTACGCGGCCAATGTCCTGCTGCACAATGTTGGCTTTGGGCAGGTTCTCGGCAAAATTGGTAACAATCCCGGCGTTGAAGTCTTTATCCTTTGCACGCATGCCGTGGTAGGCCAATTTCAAAAACTCATCGGCCAGTTGGTTAATATCAGTTAACTGGCGCTCGCCGCTGCCTGCGCGGCTGTGTTCAAGCATCCCCTTTACTATACCATCGGCGCGTTTGCCGTGCTGGTTTATTTTTTGCAGGTTTTGTTTCAGATCGGTACTGATGGCTTTGGCTTCTTCCACATCACCTTTATCCAGTTCTTCGCCCATTTCGCTAAGCAGCTCAATACTTACCTCGCTAAAATTGTTCACAAAGTTCAAGGGGTTCTGTATCTCGTGGGCGATGCCGGCCGTTAGTTCACCCAGCGAAGCCATTTTTTCGGCCTGTATCAATTGTGCCTGCGCGGCTTTCAGGTTAGTTAACGATCGGTTCAGCTCCGATGTGCGTTCGTTCACCTGCTGCTCCAGTAACTCATTTTGTGATGCCAGTATTTGCTGCTTTTCCTGTTCCTGCTCCATATTTTTTGCCGAAAGTTCTTCTACCTGCTTTAGCTGCAGTTGCAGGCTGAAGTTATTTTGAGCAAACTCCCGTGCCAGCAAAACCGAGATAACAATGGCTGGTGGCAGAAATGCCATATCTATCAGTACCAGTTGGCCAACAAATGGTATTAGGCCGAGATAATAGGAATTAAGGTTAAAGCTACAGTAAAACACAAAGGCCGTTACCTGGCCAATTAAAAACAGTACAGCCCCGCTTTTATTATCACTTAAGGCACGTATAGCCACATAGATGGTTATCCCATAAATAATAACAGCATACCAGATCAGCACTGCTTCGCCAAAACTTGCAAAAAACTGTAAAACGGTAATAAGCGGGGCTAAATAAGCCAGCCATTTTACCCAGGGTGGCCTACTGTAACCAAACAGGCCGTAAACCATGAACAGCAGGTAAGCAAAGGTTGCCGGCGCAGCGGCGCAAAACAGGGCGCGGCTAAATTCGTACAGTCCGTTACTACGCCAGTTCACCATTAAGCCATCTATAAAAGTAAGCGACTGCAAAAAGGTGAAACAAGCCAGGTAAAAGTTAAGCTTGCGGCTTTTGTAGGCCAGGTAAATGGCAAAATGCAGTATGGTTAAAATAAAAAATACCCCAAAAACGAACGACCGGTTGGCGTTCCTGTTTAGCCGGGTATTAAACATTGCCCAGGCATCATCGGGCTGGTAAGCGGCCACGGTAAGCACTGGCCTGCCGGTTGCCGCGTACCAGTTTTGCTTATTGAACGAATAACGGATGGCCAGCACCTGCTCTGCCTGTGCGTTCAATTGTATGGTTAGCGGCTCGTAATTGGGATTATAGGTTTCCTCATCGTGGTAGTTGGCGCTTACCCTGCCATATTTTTTTACCAGCAGGCCATTTACGTAAATTTCCGACGCGCCAATTTGCCTGGTAACCAGCGCCACTGTTTTGCCCCTCAGGGCACTATCAACATATAAGTGTATCCTGAACCAGCCTATTTGCGCCCGGCTAATCTGCGGCAGATCATGAATAAGTAAAGATGGATTGATACCCTGCCACTTGCTATCATTAAAGTTAACGGCAGCCCAGCCTGCGTCATCGCCGGGCTGAAATTTCCAGCCTTTTGCCAGCGGGTAGCCGGTGGCGGGTAGCTTAACAATGGTATCTGCCTGTGTTTGGGCAAAAGCAAATAACGGAATGGTTAAAATAATAACGAGCAGCAATTTTCTCATTAGTCGGCTTAATTGAGACAGGGCGATAATGAGACTAATGTACTAATAGTGGATGGCTTTTTTAAAAAAGCAAAGTAAATATGTTGGAAGAAATGCCCCAGTCCGCTACTCCAGTGCCATGCCGAATACAATGGTGTTGCCGTCGGGGTCGTTGATGGCACAGTCGCGCATGCCGTAAGGGCGGTCGGCCAGCGGTGCTTCGATAATGGCACCCTTGCTGACGATCTGTTGGTAGTATTGGTCTATCCCGTCGCAATCGATGCAAAAATGGGCGCTGCCGGGTACCTTTTTGGTGCCCTGGTTGGTTGGGCCGTTGAGGTGGATCAGTACATCATTAAAGATCATCCCGGCATAATCGCCAAACACAAAGTCGGTGCTGAAGCCCAACACATTGGTATAGTACTCCATGGCCGCATCCAGGTTGCTTACATGCACAACTACGGCCAAACTTAATGCTTTCATAATAAATGGGGTTAGTATTGCTAAGATAGAGATTTGAGATTTGAGATTTGAGATTTGAGATTAAATGCCTGCGGCATTTATAGATGCTTAGCCAAATGACCAATGACAGGGAAGCGTAATGACCCAATTCGTCTGAACCGGGATTAAACAGATTTAACAGATGGCAGGATTTTTAAAAACGTGGTATTCCTGTAAACAATGACAGCGAAGCGAGTGCCCCAATGACGCGAAGCATAATGACTAATTAACCAATGACAGCGAAGCGAAATGACCAATGACTATCATGGCGTTGCCTCCGGCCCGGGCTATCCGTTCCAAGTCCTCGCTTTGCTGCCGCGCAATTTCCCCGCACGCTGTGGGCTTTCCACTGCTATCCCTAACGCGGGTGGAGGGCTATTAGCAGAAGCTGGCGCAAGTTTAACGGAGGGCTATGTGCACAGGGTTAACGTAGCGCCTATTACGCCCATTCAAGCGTGCCGCTTGAATGCCAAGTATTAATTAAGCGTGTCGCTTAATTTTTTGCTCGCTCAGCCAAATTAAGCGGGACGCTTAAACTTTCTTAATATCCAAGCGACACGCTTGGATAGGCGGGGGGTTATGCTTGTTTTGACAGCCAATCGTAAACCTCTTCTATAAAAGACAACTCATCACTTGTTACATAATATGTATGCGAGTTTTCGTTTCTTATACGATTTAGATCAAAAATCCATTTAGTTTTTGCCTCTTTTCCCCCTGGGATTTTTTCTTCACCCGGCTTGGTAAACATTTTTTCAAACAGTTTCTGCCAGTTTTTTAATATAATTTCTCTGTAATTAATTAAGTGTAATTGATCCCAAGGATCTTTTTCATCTTCTTCATTATCAATTTCGCGGTTTTTCTTAGCCGCTAAGACCATGGCCTCAGAATACACCCCCTCAGGCACACCTTTTTTGAACCAATTTTTACCAAACTCTTCTTCGAGTTTTTGTTTTATTGCATCTTTTAAATATGAGCTTTCTATTTCTCTTATATATTTAAAGGCAGCTTCGTTATTTTCCTTTTCTTCTTTTTTCAAATATTCGTTTAAGCCCTCGAAGTGTATTTCAGGAAAATCTTGTCTGAGTACTATTTGCAATGTACGCCAATATTTTGCATCACCAGGCGTACCATATGCCGATTTTAGTTCGTTAATTTTTATTTCATCAATGTTTTTAAAGAAATTAATTATCGGATCTAAATAAATCTTCACTTCTTCAAAAACCTCTTTTGCTGAAGTGTTTGTATCTATCATATCATTTGCGACAAGATGATTAACACAATCATTCAATATCATCGTAATACCATAAAAGCCTTTATTAATGACAATTATATTCCCATCTTGTTCCCATAGTTCGTCTACTCCATCTTTGATGTAAGCAAAGCTTTTCATAAGAAATTCGGAGATACTGTGATATGCTCGGTTTAGATTTCCAACATAAAAAGTACCTTTCTTTTCTATTTCTTTTGCTTTTACTTTACCTAAAAAATCGCTCCTTGTTAGCGCTATACCTATTTGTTGAGTTGAGATAGCTTTTTTATCTTCACCAATTGATATTTTATTATAAAATGGTGAATTTCTATCCTCCCCTAACTTAATCGCAACTCTTGATTTCAGAGCCCTGATTTGTTCTGTATAATTTTCAGAATCCCATAATAAATCGGCGTCTAAAGTATTTCGCAAATCTTTGGATACAGGCTTTTGGTTTTCATTTATTTGCATAAATAGCCTTACCTGTTCAGCGCGCTCTAAGTTTACTAAGGCTACTACCGGAATTGTGTTTGTATTCTTGTAATTAGAATTTGAATACCCATACAAACGGTGCTGACCATCTATGATATAAGCGGATCTATATTTTTTAGGAAGATGAAGAACCCCAATTCGAGATATAGCATCAGGAACCTGATTGCCACTGCGTTCGAAAACTAAATCTTTATTTTTGTCTGATTCAATATTTATAATAACAGAATTGGGAAAGTAGCCTTTCTCCTCGTCTATAAATTTATGTATTTCTTTTAATCTGTTTTTTTTTATAAGACGTTGATATGTTGGCATCATATTCTCATTTGCCTTATTTCTATGTAATACATAGCCAATTTTTAATAACTTTTCCGGCTCTATAGAAAATGAGTAATAAATATGTCCACCCATTCTCCCCTCTATTGCAGGTATTCTATTATCTAAGTCAGGGATTTCTTGTCCAGAGAATAATGCACCTAAAAGTTGATATCGCGCCGCAATACCTAATTGTGAATGTAAAGAATAATAATAATCTATTGTTTCTTCCGGAAAATGAATGGCATCAACTTTATTAAGCGCTTCTACATTCTCGCTTGAGATAGCAATATTACGTGTTGCTAAAATGTACTTGATTTTAGGTTTAGTTTGCGGGAACAACGCAAGAATGGTATTGATAATACCAGCCTTTCTGAATTTTATTTCATTAAGTTCATCACTAAAATCGCAAGCGGTGTTTTTCACCGCTGATCTACAATCAATTATCAATACTGTTTCATCATCTTTAGCAAACACGTCTATTTTGTGTGTTAATGAGATATCCTTTTTGTCGTAGGGGATATTAAAACTATATCGATTTAAAGTAGTAAAGCCCAACTGAGCAAATAATGACCATACCTTATCTTTAAACAGTACACCATTATCTTTTTGCTTAGAAATTTTAGTTTTAGATTTTAAAACAGTGTCAATTTCCCAGCCCTCATTTAATTTTTCCTCAAGAGCCGCAGAACCATTATTGAAACTTTCTTTGTAGGAGTCGAGTTTCTTTATTCTTAGTAGTCTTTGGATATCCTCATCAGATATAAATTCATTTAAAAGAGTTTTGCGTAGGTCTTCTGTCATAATTCAATATTTGTAAAAATTAACTCTGATGTTTGCCCACGTTGTGCTTTGGCACCGCCAATAGCATTTGCCCGTGTTAATTCGATTCTAGTGTCACCTTTTTCGAATATTTCTTTTATAGTATTATGCGCAGCATTTGTTAAAATATAATACGCGTCTTTCTTTTTTATATCATCAATCATTCTACTTAGCCTACGTTGATCACTTAATTGGAATATCTTTTCGTTGTATTCAATAAAGCCGTTATTGTTATGTGATACAGTGTACGGGGGATCAAGAAATACAAGATCTTTCGCTTTTATATTGTCAATTGTCGAATAAAAATCACCATTGGAAATTGTTGTATTAAATAAGGCTGAACTTGCAGCCCGTAGACCCTCTGAATCTAAAAAGTCTTTTTTTCGAAACCCGTAAGGCACATTGTATTTTCCTCGCGTATTAACCCTATGTATTCCGTTGAAAGAGGTCTGATTTAAATATATAAATTGAGCAGCCTGTTCTAGTTTATCATTAAAAACTGTTTCTCTCACTTTATAATAATAGGCTTCCTCATTTCTAAAGTTTTTCAATTCGCGTATAACGCCCTCCACATCGTCTTTTAAAGTTTGATATGTTTTTATTAATTCAATATTTAAATCTGATAAATAAGAATGATTTTGAGGTTTAAGGAAAAAGAAAGTCGCGCCGCCGCCAAGAAAGATTTCATGATAGTTGTTAAACTTGCTTTCTTTTACTTTAGTTAAATATTTGACAAGCCATGTTTTTCCACCTGCCCATCTTAAAAAAGGGCGAGTTACTGATTTGAGTTTAGGTTTAGTTTCATCCATTGTGGATTAAGGAATAAGGTTATTTTTCGAATGTATAAATATTTATTGAAGAGACAAACTATTATAATATTATTTGTTCCCCCTAACTGGCGCGAGTATGCAGCGTACGGTTTGAGGCTGGCGTACTCGTGCCTCTACAGCAAGTGTAGGTGCAACCCTCACCACCCACCCGCGTTAGGGATAGCAGTGGAAAGCCCACAGCGTGCGGGGAAATTGCGCGGCAGCAAAGCGAGGACTTGTAACGAATAGCCCGGGCCGGAGGCAACGCCATTATAGTCATTAGGGTAATTCCGCTTCACTGTAATTGGTTTGCGTAATTGCAACCATTTTAAAATCCTGCCATCTGTTAAATCTGTTTAATCCAGGTTCAGACAAATGGCATCATCGGTCATACCGGCATCCACTGCTTACCGCGCAAATCCTGCTTGCTTATCCCGGTAATTTTGCGTATATTGTATATCCTGTCGTTGGTACAATACCGCCATTGTACAATGTTTGCAAAGTCCACTTTTTAGGCGAGTCTAAATCACCAAATAAAATTTCTCAAAACAGCCATCAGGCAAACAGCAAAAGCACGGTGTTCTTTGATATGTACAGGGCATAAATTGCTTATACAACGCGTATGCGGGGGTTTTGTCGCTATGGCTTCCATTATTTGGAAAGCCGGGCGCAAAATCCGGGAGGCTTGAAATTGAATTTCGAACAAGGTTGTGATGATAAGATTTGCGTATACAGGCACAAAAGCACCCCGCCTCTACCAAATTTGAACTTTTATTGTAACATTTGCACCCGCGAAACATCCAACCCATAAATTAACAGCATAGTGGCCGACAAGGAAGTTGCCTTCAGGAATATATTTGCAGCCAACTCAAAGAAGATATTTCATTTGTGCTATGGTTATACCGGCGATAACGATGCCGCGAACGACCTGCTACAGGAAACTTTTTTGAAGGTTTGGCAAAACCTGGATAAATTCCGCAACCAGGCCATGATCAGTACCTGGATATACCGTATTGCCGTTAACACCTGCCTAACCTATTTACGATCGGAAAAACGCCAGGCCAAGGACGAACTGACGGAAACGCTGGTAGAAACCCGCGCCGAAGAGTTTTCGGAAAAGAACGAGCAGGTGGCCCTGTTATATAAGTGCATATCGAAATTGGAGGAGTCGGAAAGGATAATTATTACCATGGTGCTGGATGAATTGCCATACCCCGAAATAGCCGAGATCTCGGGCATATCCGAGGGTAACCTGAGGGTAAAAATTCATCGTATTAAACAGAAGTTAACCGAATTATATAACCACCATGAAAGACTTTGATCACATAATGTCGGTGTGGCAGGAGCAGCCTGTACACGACAAGCTTTCAGTGGATAGCGTACTGAAGCAGGTAAAGAAGGATGTAAGAGGGATTGCCAGCCGAATGCGCTGGAGCATTATGGCTGTGGTAGCCTTGCTGTTGAGTACCTTTTTTGTGATGTTCTTCCTGGTATTCAACTCATGGGTAACCTACGCAGGCATACTCATTATGATGGTATGTATGCTGATGTACTTTACGCTTATCATCAGGCATTACCGAATTTTAAGCAAGCACGATGCCACCCAAAACCCAACCGAATATTTGGTAAGCCTGCACGAATATCAGAAAGAGCGCGGTAAGATCGTCGGCTGGTTCTATTATATCTATGTGCTACTGATCAGCCTGGGGCTGTTGCTGTATTTCTACGAGATATTAACCACTTTTTCAACAGCGGGCAAAGTGATGGTTTACGGTACTACGGTAGTGTGGCTGCTGTTTTGTACCTTCTATTTAAAACGGCGTATATTTAAGAATGAACAGGAGAAACTGGATATGATGATAGATCGTTTGGAACGCCTTAAATCGCAGTTTGAATAATGTTGCCTGTAACTTTCACCAAACTCACCTTAACCGACGTTAAGGCTTTAACGTTATTCAGCAATATTACATTTTTCGACGCCTTTTACCACCTTAACAAGCCGGAAGACATATTGGCTTACGCAGATAAATTCCTGAACGAAGAAAAGCTGTCCGCTGAAATTGCTAAACCAAATTCGGCATTTTACTTCGCGCAGATTGATGGCGAGATAGCGGGTTACACCAAAATAAACTTCGCTGAAGCGCAGTCGGATATTAAAGACCCGGCATCCTTAGAAATAGAACGGGTTTACGTAAGCAAACATCACCAGGGTAAGCAAATTGGCGCGCAATTGCTAAACCACGCTGTGCAGATAGCCCGGAAAGCCAACCTGCAATACATATGGCTGGGCGTGTGGGAGCAAAACCACCGGGCTGTAAAATTCTATCAGCAAAATGGCTTTGAAGTTTTTGGCAGTCATGATTTTTTATTGGGAAGCGACCTGCAAACGGATCTGCTGATGCGAAAATCTCTTTAACATCGCTATAAATCTATACTTTTGTCAGAAATTATATCTTATCATGAAAAAAATTCTACCATTGATTGCATTAGCATCCTTATTTTATATAGGCTGTAAAAAAGACGGAAGTAATCATAAAAGGGAAGCGGAAATTAAAACAATGATCCAGGGAGACTGGTACTACCAATCATATAGCACAGAAGTTTTCGTTGGTAAGTCCCCTTTGTCCCACGATGCAAAAACAACAAGAGATCTTTATGCTGCATCACATTATCATTTTTATGATGATAATACCTGCGATTATGGTTCTAAAAAATATAACTATACCATAAAATCAAATTCCGAGGGAGATAGTTTAGTTATTGATGTAAACTATACAACAAAATTTAAAATCACCTATGTCAGCGATTCCAGGCTAAGTGTACATTCAGAATATCCTAACCATGATACTTATCAAAGCCAGGATAGTGGCGCATACGTAATTGCTGATCATACGGAGATGGATCTCGTATTCGGCCGTACGCAAATACCAAAACCTTAGTATTATAGTACTACTACCGCAAATCCATCAAACTATCCACACCCAATACCTTCCGGCTGGTAAAGCCTTCGGCATATTTTACGCCGATGCTTTTGCCAAACTCGCGGCCACGGCCTTCTACCACGGCGGTGAATTGCGGTGATGAGATATAGGTTTGCGGTTCGTCGCTGTTCCAGTCAGGGTTATGGAATTGTGATTGATAGGCAAATACGCTGGCCATTTTAGTATCCCAGTAATCGGTAACATCAATCACAATATCGGGGTGGATGTAGTTATCCTGTATAAAATGCAGCACCTGCTTTGGTCGCCAGGCTTCCTGGGGCTGGCCGTTATCGTCAAGTGTTTCTACTTTGCGCAAGCCGGCAAGGAAAGCCGAAGCTTCTACCAATTCGTTAGCGCGGCCATGATCCGGGTGGCGGTCGTGATAGGCATTAGTAATTACGATCCCGGGCTGAAACTTGCGGATAGCGGCAATTATCTTCAACTGATATTCGCGGGTATTTTCGAAAAAACCATCGGGGATGGCAAGGTTTTCTCTTACCGCCAAACCCAGTATCCTGCCGGCTTCAGCAGCTTCCTGATCGCGAATTTCGGCTGTGCCGCGGGTACCTAATTCGCCGCGGGTAAGGTCAACTATACCTACCTTATATCCCATAGCCACATGTTTGGCAACAGTGCCGCCACAACCTAATTCAGCATCGTCCGGGTGAACGGCCAGTACAAGTATATCCAGTTTTTGCATAATGGTGTAGATGTTAAGGTTAAAACTTTGTCATTGCGAGAGATAGCGCGGCAATCTCGTAGTTTGTGTATCGACGATGCATAGCTACGAGATTGCTTCGTCGCCCCATTTCACAACCCCGTCCGCTCCTCGCAATGACATTAACAAGAGATCAATGTCCCGCTGCCAGCAGGCGGTCTATCTTTTTCCTGATCTTTGATGATGTTGGCTTGGTAAACGGGTAAAAAAAGTCGGTTACCAAACCGTGGGCATCAACAAGGTATTTATGAAAATTCCATCTTGGGGCCGATGCTACGGTACCGTTCAGTCTCTTGTCCGCCAAAAACTGGAACAACGGATGGCTATAAGGCCCGCGTACCCTCACTTTGTCAAACAGCGGGAAATGCGTACCAAAGTTGATGGCGCAAAACTTACTGATCTCGCTGCCAGCTAAAGGCTCCTGCCCGCCAAAATCGTTAGATGGGAATGCCAGTATCTCAAAATCCTGGTCTTTGTATAACTTTCTCAGTTCTTCCAGCTCCTTAAGCTGTGGGGTAAAACCGCATTGCGACGCGGTATTTACAATTAACAGTACCTTGTTTTTATAATCGCCAAGGTTAACTTCTTCACCGTTTAGCCTTTTAACGCTAAACTGGTAAATGCTCTTATCGTCCATTAATTTAATTATTGAAGGAAATATACCCTGCCGATTGCAGAATAGATTCGATATCCCTCTCCTCTTCGGGATTGTAGGTCTCTTTCAGGTTATGGCCAAATATCCGTGCAATAGACTGGAACATAAAGGCGTTCAATCCGCCCTTCAATTCCTTCAGCATATCATAACTTGTATTTCCTGTTTCGCGGTTAACTAATTTTATCAATATCTCGCCCTGCGTAATGGTCAGGTTCTTTATCTCCTTGTTAAATAGGTCCTTCACCCTGGTTTCGCAAGCTTTTACCATTTCCTTTTGCTTGCTTTTATCGCCGGTGGTAGCCAGATCGCGCTGTAACTGCTGGTACTGGGCACTGGCAAAACGCATGTAAGGCAATACCTTATACACGTTGTAGCGCAGGCGGTTGTAATCCTGGCGGTCTTTTTCGCTCTTAAAAATTCGGGTGTCAACTATTTTAACTTCGGGGGTAACTGTCCACGGTATCAACTCTCCGTCATATTCTGTTAAATAAGTTTTAATGGTATCGTTTTTGCCTAACTTAGGGCGTGGCAATGTATTTTGTGACAGCGCTATGGAAGCGAAGCAGCAAAACACCAATACAAAGCCAATAAATTTCATATTTTTACGATTACAAAAATAATGCTATTTTTTATTCAATTTCATAAATTGAATGCAATATTTTTTTCGGGGCCTGTTTTTAGGGCATAAATGATAAGGGGTTATAAATGAAAGATATAGTGATAGATTTAGAAGCAGAGAAGAACGAGATACTGAAAAGGTACCGGGCTTTGCTGCGCGCATCCAAATCAACCCTGCAAAAAGGCGATAAACGCATGATACGCAAAGCTTTCGATATGGCGCTGGAAAGCCATAAAGATATGCGCCGTAAAAGTGGCGAGCCTTATATCTACCACCCCATTGCCGTTGCGCAAATAGCTGCCGAGGAAATTGGCCTGGGCACTACCTCTATTGTATGCGCCCTGCTGCACGATGTTGTTGAAGATACCGACGTTTCGCTGGATGATATCGAACGCGAGTTTGGCAAAAAGGTAGCCAAGATCATCGATGGATTGACCAAGATCTCGGGCGTATTCGATACCAACAGTTCGCTGCAGGCCGAGAATTTCCGTAAGATGCTGCTTACCCTGGCCGACGATGTGAGGGTGATCCTGATCAAACTGGCCGACCGCCTGCATAACATGCGCACTATGGAGTTTATGCCGCGCGATAAGCAGCTGAAGCTATCGTCGGAAACCGTATACCTGTATGCCCCGCTGGCACACCGCCTGGGTTTATATGCCATAAAGTCAGAGTTGGAAGACCTTTCTATGAAATACATGGAAAGCGAAACTTACCAGTTCATCAAAAATAAACTAAACGAAAAAAAGGCCGAACGCGAGAAGTTTATCCGCGATTTCATCGACCCGATAAAAAAAGTGCTTGAAGGGCAGGGCTTGCAGGCCGATATGTTTGGCCGTCCAAAATCCATCCATTCCATATGGAATAAGATGAAGAAAAAGGCGATCCCGTTTGAAGAGGTATACGATCTGTTTGCCATCCGCATCATATTGGACAGCGCGCCCGAGAACGAAAAATCGGATTGCTGGAAAGCTTATTCTATCGTTACCGACCTGTACCGCCCCAACCCCGACCGCCTGCGCGATTGGGTATCATCGCCTAAGGCCAACGGTTACGAATCGTTGCATACCACTGTAATGGGTCCCCGCGGCCAATGGGTAGAGGTGCAGATCCGTACCAAACGCATGAACGAAATTGCCGAAAAGGGCTTCGCGGCACACTGGAAATATAAAGAATCATCGGTAGATAACGGCCTTGACCAATGGATCCAAAAGGTGCGCGACATGTTGAAGAACCCCGACAGCAACGCGCTGGACTTCCTGGATGATTTCAAAATGAACCTTTTTAGCGACGAGATCTTCATCTTTACGCCAAAAGGGGCCCTGATACAATTGCCATCAAGCGCTACAGCTTTGGACTTTGCCTTTGAGATACATACGGATGTTGGCGCCAGTTGTATCGGCGCCAAGGTGAACCACAAACTGGTGCCGTTGAACTATAAGCTGCAAAACGGCGACCAGGTAGAGATCATCACATCGGGCAAGCAAACACCTAAAGAGGATTGGTTGAACATTGTGGTAACGGCCAAGGCCAAAGCCAAGATCAAATCATCGTTAAAAGAAGAGAAACGCAAAATAGCTGAAGATGGCAAGGAGATACTGGAGCGTAAGTTAAAATCGCTGAAGATCACTTATAATTCAGAGAACCTGCATAAGCTAAGCTATTATTTTAAGCTGCCATCTACCCAGGAACTGTTCTACAACGTGGCCAAAGGCTTGATCGATCTGAAAGACCTGAAAGAATACCAGGCATCGGAAAAGAGCGTCGAGAACAAGCCGCAGGATAAAATTGATACCGACCAGGTACAAAGTCTGCTGAAAAGCATCAAAACGAAGGATAGCGATATGCTGCTGATTGGCGAGGATATGCAGAAGATAGACTATACCCTGGCTAATTGCTGCAACCCTATCCCGGGCGATGACGTATTTGGCTTCATCACCGTGAGTGAAGGTATTAAGATCCATCGTACCAATTGTCCTAATGCTACCAAACTGATGTCGAACTATGGTTATCGCGTTGTAAAAGCCCGCTGGACAAACCAACAGGAGCTGGCATTTTTAACCGGCTTGCGCATTACGGGTATTGATGATGTGGGCCTGATCAATAAGTTAACTACGGTTATCTCTAACGATTTTAAAGTAAACATCCGCTCCATCACTGTAGATAGCGATAACGGGATCTTCGAGGGTTCGATAATGGTTTACGTGAACGATACCGAGCATTTGGAAAACCTGATCAAGCGTTTAAAAATGGTGCGCGGCATCACTGCGGTTACCCGCTTTGATTCGGCCCCGGCGGTAGAGCGGGCATCCTGATGGATGTGCATATATGCAGATGTGCGTATGTGCAATTGATATTTTTAATTAATAACCACAATGTAAGCATTTGCACATCTGCATATTTGCATATTTACACATCTGTAACATCTGCACATTTGCATATCCGCACATTTGCACATTAATTCATAACTTTGCCCATATGTCGCAAACAGAAACCATAGCTATGGTTAAAAAAATTTTCGAAGCTTACCTCGAAAATAAAAGCCTGAGGAAAACCCCCGAGCGCTTTGCCATTTTAGAAGAGATCTATTCGCGGAACGACCACTTTGATGTGGAATCGTTATACATCCACATGAAAAATAAAAAGTACCGGGTTAGCCGCGCCACGGTATATAATACGCTGGAATTGCTGGTATCGTGCGACCTGGTGACCAAACACCAGTTCGGTAAGAATATGGCCCAGTTCGAAAAATCGTACGGGTATAAACAGCACGACCATATCATTTGCATTGATTGCGGAAAGGTGGTTGAGTTTTGCGATCCGCGCATCCAGCAGATCCAAAGTATGATGGGCGGTTTGTTGAAATTCGACATCAAGCACCACTCGCTTAATCTTTATGGCAATTGTACTAAACTTAAAGAAGGTTTTTGTGACCGAAAAGTTTCCTGATCATGAATAAACCGATCTTAAGTAAACAGGCATTTTGGGATGTTGATATGGATAAGATCGACTATGAGAAGAATGCTCGCCACGTTGTTGAAAAGGTGATCGAGCGCGGTACAAATGATGACTTTATTAGCATATTAAAATTTTATGGCTTTGAGCATGTCAAACAGCTTGCCTTACAGGCGCTCTGGCTATCGGATATAAGCATAAGCTTTTGCTGCGCACTATTCAAAGTAAAACCTACCGACTTTAAATGTTACGAGAAGAAACAGTCGAACCGGCTACATTGGGACTTTTAAAGCAAATCATTTCATTGCCTGAAATGAAAGATTTCAGACTGGTTGGAGGTACTGCAATATCTCTACTATATGGCCACCGCAAATCGATAGATCTTGATCTTTTTACTGATAAGCAGATCGAACGTGATATAGTCGTCTCTACATTAGAAAACATCTTCGGGGACATTAAATCCCGGGATATAACAAGAAATATCATTCAATGTAACATCCAAAACGTGAAAGTCGACCTTGTTGCCATCAGAGACCCTTTCATATATCCAGTGCAAATATTAGACGGTATTCCCTTTCCTGATACGAGGGAATTGATCGCCTTAAAATTGAATGCTATTAAAGGCCGGGGGCGCAAAAAAGACTTTTGGGACATCGCTAAATTGTTAGAATTCTATTCTTTTGATAATCTTTTTGAATTTTATCATGATAGATATACTTATGATGATACCTTTGCGGTAATTAGATCAATGGCATACTTTAACGATGCGGAAGATGACATTGATCCTGATACATTAGATAAAATAACCTGGGTTGACGTGAAAAAGACGATCAGCAAAGGTTTGGAAGTTTACTATAAAAGAAAGATATAAATAAAATAAATGGCTGTTGACGTTTTATTAGGCCTGCAATGGGGCGACGAAGGTAAAGGAAAAATTGTTGATGTACTGGCTGCCGATTACGATCTGATCGCGCGTTTCCAGGGCGGCCCGAATGCCGGCCATACGCTGGAGTTTGACGGGCAGAAGTTTGTACTGAACACCATCCCCTCGGGTATATTTTTTGACAACACACTAAACCTGATAGGTAATGGCGTGGTGATAGACCCCATCACCCTAAAAAAAGAACTTGATAAACTGAAAGCCGCCGGGCACGACCTGCTGGCTAAAAAGAACCTGGTGATCGCCAAAAAAGCGCACCTGATATTGCCAACCCACCAATTGCTGGATGCCGCGTCGGAAAAAAAGATGGGCGACGGCAAGATCGGCTCTACCCTGAAAGGTATTGGCCCAACTTATATGGATAAGACCGGCCGTAATGGTTTGCGCATTGGCGATATTACCCTGCCCGATTTTAAAGAGCGCTACCAAAAACTGGTATCCAAGCATACATCTATGCTACAGGCTCTATACGGCGAAGTTGTTGATTTTGCCGAGCGCGAAGCGGCGTTCTTTGAAGCGTTGGACGTGATCAAACAATTCCCGCTGGTAGATTCGGAGCACTTTGTGAACGACTATATCCGCAAGGGCAAAAAAGTACTGGCCGAAGGCGCCCAGGGCGCTATGCTGGATATCGACTTTGGTTCGTACCCGTTTGTTACCTCATCAAACACTACCTCGGCAGGTGCCTGCACCGGTTTAGGTATAGCCCCAAGCCAAATTGGCGAGGTGATTGGCATATTTAAAGCTTATTGCACCCGCGTAGGCGGTGGCCCCTTCCCTACCGAACTGGATAACGAAACCGGCGAAGAACTACGCAAATTAGGCCATGAGTTTGGCGCTACTACCGGTCGCCCGCGTCGTACCGGCTGGATAGACCTGCCTGCTTTAAAATACGCGATTATGCTTAACGGCGTTACCCAACTGGTGATGACCAAGGCCGACGTATTAAGCGGTTTTGAAAAGATATACGCCTGTACCCATTACAATTACAATGGCGAGGTGATAGATTATATGCCATACGATATCTGCACCATTAGCCCTGAACCTGTTTTACAGGAGATAGAAGGCTGGAACGAAGATATCACCGGTATTACCCAACTGGACCAGATCCCGGCATCGTTGAATAACTACATGCTGTTTTTGAAAGAGCAATTAGGCGTTCCGGTAAAATACCTTTCGGTTGGGCCGGATAGGGTGCAGACCCTAGTGTTGCCAGTTTAGGAATATTTCAATTCAAAACATATCCCGTTAATGCCGGCATTAAAAGATATTACAACTTATCTCGCTGCTTTATCCGGAACTTTAGCTCCGCCTTGCAGTGTAATACTAATATTTATTACGCTCAGGTATCGTGCTTATACTAAAAGAAATATCATAGAAATAACAATTGCTATAATTCTTTCAGTTGTGGCTTATGTATATTTCACCCCACATGTACGATTTGTAATGATGGTATATAACATCGCTTTTATTATAGTTATAATCGCGATATGGGGATTTAGTAAGCTAATGAGCCTTTTCAGATGAAAACAAAAATGTCCACATTTAAAATGCGGACATTTTTGTTTTCATAACTTTACAGCCCGATGAATTTCATCTCCCCCGATATTACCGCATTCAAACAAAAAGCACTGCAATGGGCTTCAGGGTTCGGTGTGGCCTGTTATCTCGATTCGAATAACTTCAGCGACCCATACACTAATTTTGATGCGCTGATCGCGACTGGTGTTAAGCATGAACTGAAGGCGGATATCGGTTCGGCATTTGAGCAGTTAGAGCAGTACAGGTATGAGCATCCGGGTTGGATGACGGGCTTCTTTACCTACGATTTGAAGAATGAGATAGAACAGCTATCATCCAGTAATCCTGATCATCTGCACCTCCCCGGTCTGTATTTTTTTGTTCCTGAACATCTGATCATTATAAAAGGGGATGAGGTGATTATCACATCAGATGATTCGCAGAATATCCTGCAAGAGATAGAAAAGCAGGGAATACAGTTTTATCAAGGCTCTCCTGCTATTAACCTGCAACCACGCTTCAGCAGATCAGATTATGTAGATACAGTCAGGAAGATACAGGAACATATTGTTCGCGGCGATATCTACGTAAGCAACTTTTGTCAGGAGTTTTACGCAGACAATGCGGTGATAGACCCGCTGGATGTTTTTAACCGCTTAAACGCGCTATCGCCCAACCCCTTTGCTTGTTTTTTTAAGCATTATCAGCAATATATCATCTGCGCATCGCCCGAAAGGTTTTTAGCTAAACGGGGGAACAAACTCATCTCGCAACCCATTAAAGGCACGGCTAAAAGACAAGCTAATTACCAGCAGGACGAACTAATAAAACACCAACTACAAACCAACCAAAAAGAGCGGCAGGAGAACGTGATGGTAGTTGATCTGGTGCGTAATGATCTTACCCATTCGGCCAAGCCGGGTACGGTTAAAACCGAGGAGTTATTTGGCATATACAGCTTCAACCAGGTACATCAAATGATATCGACCGTGGTTTGCGAAAAGCAGGATAGCTTATCGGATGTACAGGCCATTAAAAACACGTTCCCCATGGGCAGCATGACGGGTGCACCAAAAATAAGTACCATGCAGCTAATGGAACAGTTTGAACGAAGCAGGCGGGGCGTGTATTCCGGTAGTGTGGGTTATTTCTCTCCGGATGGTAATTGCGATTTTAACGTAATTATCCGCACTTTATTGTACAATGCTAAAAATAAATATTTATCCCTGCATGTTGGCAGTGCTATCACTTATGATGCCGATGCAGAAATGGAGTATGAGGAGTGTTTGGTAAAAGCTTCGGCGATGTTTGAGGTATTGGGAATATTATGATCTTATTTAGCCCGTACTGGGTTCATACACTTCAGTTCTTTAATTTTTTCAAAATCGTCAGTGTTCCTGGTATATAACACCAAGTTATGAACAAGCGCGGTAGCTGCTATCAAACTGTCACCCAACTTGAGATTATATTGTTTGCGAACTTATATAGCTTTACCAAATATTGCTCGCGAAGGAGTTATGACCGGCACAACATCAAAAACATCGATAAAATATCTTTCTTCATCGGGTTTCAATTTATGATAACCAAGGACTTCTATCCTTGATATCTCAGAGATATAGACAGAATCATCTAAAATAATTTCACGCAAATATTGATACTCGTCTGAGTAGGAATAAATAATGATGTTACTATCTATTAAAAAAGCCATGTTCAGGAAAGAGGAAGTTCCCTGTCTTCGCGTTGTTGTCTTTGCCAATCGCTTGCATCACCAAACGAGGAACTGCCTTTGGCTTTGAAATTTAAGATGCGGTCTTTGATCTTATCCCGCGCTGTAGAACTATCTACCTCAGCATCTTTTTGAACAACGGCAACATCCAGCCTCTTTGCCAAGGCTATTATTTTAGCAAGGCTTTGCTCATTGTTCGATTTAAGGATCAATTCCATTTTATTGCGTTGTATAACAAAAATACAATAATTATAACTGGATTACAAAGCTGTACTATTAAACCTGCTCCCAGCCCTTACAATAACATCAGACCCATCGGCAAAAAATGCCGATTGGGGCTGGCGTGTTAACCACGGTTCAAAAGCCGGGTCGTACAACTTGGCTATAGGTGCTTCAAAAACCGCTTCGGTCACCTCGCCTGTTTGCCAGGTGATATGCTCAACCTGGTATTCGATGGTGGTATTTTCACTTACTTTATTGTATCCCCAATAATGTTCAAAGATAAACTCCTCGGCGCTGTCGGGTATGATGGGCTGACGGGTATTATTTACGGTAGCTTCAAGGCGGCACCATTGCCCTTTATATTTCCAGCCGTAATTGTAGCGGGTTTGGGAGTCATCAATGGGGATAATTTCATGCCGGGTTGGCATGGCCATGTAATGTTCGTTATAAAAAGTATTGGCTATGGCGGCTATCATGTATTTGGGTACTATCTCGCTGATAAATACAGCGCCACGCTTCCAACCTTTCCCATCAAAATAACGTACATAAAAACGTAGGTTGATCTCTTCAAAATTAACGTGGAATGGCCAGCGGACACCCATCATACGGGTATCCTGGAACAGAAAACCCACCATACTTACCAACGTTTTGCCCTGCCATGTATCCAATACGGTGCCGGGTGGTAGATACGGTTTTAATATATCCGGATCAACCTCATAATTCAGCATCAGGAGGTTG
The DNA here is from genome assembly GCF_013283875.1 of Mucilaginibacter mali. Lineage (NCBI taxonomy): Bacteria > Pseudomonadati > Bacteroidota > Sphingobacteriia > Sphingobacteriales > Sphingobacteriaceae > Mucilaginibacter > Mucilaginibacter mali. The sequence goes on along the minus strand of NZ_CP054139.1, from coordinate 1,406,530 downwards.
ATCCATTTGGCCTTGAGGAATGTCCGTTTTTGCATAGGCATTTATAAACCTTTTAGCTTTCGCCTCTAACCTTTCAGCTTATCTACGATAATATTTCATCGCCTCAGGGATATGCGTACGGATATCGGCAATACGGGTGGCATCGGCCGGGTGCGTGCTTAAAAATTCGGGCGTGGTGTTTTTGCTTTGGGCAGCCATACGCTCCCAAAAGCCGACGGCATTATTAGGATCGTATCCGGCCATGGCCATAAAGGTTAAGCCAAGCCTGTCTGCTTCTGATTCCTGCGCGCGTGAGTAATGCAGTAACATTAAGCCACTGCTGGTGCCATATAGCTGATTAATGATGGCTTGCGTAGTGCTGCTTTGGTTGCTCGATGCTACCCCAACCAGCGCGCCGCCGGTTTGTGCCGCAAATTGCTGTGATATCCGCTCTGCCGAGTGGCGGGCAATGGCATGGCCGATCTCGTGCCCCATCACAGTGGCCAGGCCGGCATCATCTTTGGTTAAAGGCATAATGCCACTATAAACGGCTACCTTGCCACCGGGCATGCACCAGGCATTTATCTCTTTACTTTGTATCAGGTTAAACTCCCATTTAAAATCGTATTTGCCGGCATAGCCGTTATCGCTCAGGTATTTTTCTATCGCGGCTGCCAGTTGGTTACCTACGCGCCTCACACGCTGGGCATCAGCCGTACCGCTGATGACTTTTGTCTTGGGATCTGATAATAGCTGGGTATAGCTCTGCGCGGCCGATTGGTTAATTTGCCCGTCGCCAACCAAACTTAGCTGCTTTCGTCCGGTGAGCGGAACGGTGGCACAGCCAAAAAATATAAGTGAAGAAATTATTGCTAAGGTTATCCTGTAGTTTTTCATACGCTTGCTACTTTTTTCTTAAACAGGTTCACTTTCGATTCCCGTCCGTGCAGCAAGCGTTCTATATTTTTTTGATGAGTGACTAAGATCAGCACACAGATACACATGCCGTAGATCACCACCGAACGTACCGACACCGGGAAAACAAATGTAACCCCAATTAAATAAGTAAAACTGGCCACAATTGAACTCAACGACACGTATTTGGTGAGTAATAAGATCACAATAAACACAATTACGCAAAGCAACGCGGCTTGTAAATGCACGGCAAGTACCATACCAAAAAGTGTAGCCACGCCCTTGCCGCCCCTAAAACCTGCGAAAATCGGGAACAAATGGCCCATCACCGCGGTGATGCCCAAAGCCAGCTCGTAATTAGTAAATACCACCGAATGCGAATCCACCGCCGATGGCATGCCCAAAATACTCAGGTAGGCCAAATTGGTAGCCGTAAACCCTTTCAGTATATCTATAAGCATTACCGGGATACCGGCTTTTTTGCCTAGTACTCTAAAGGTGTTGGTAGCCCCCGCGTTGCCGCTGCCATATTCGCGTACGTCGACTTTGTAAAAGGCCTGCCCTATCCACACAGCTGTGGGGATGGAACCTAACAGGTACGCCAAAATCAGGGAAGTAATTGAGTAGATAGTTATCATCTCACCACAATTATACTAAAATGACAGATCAAATCCCGCTTTTATTTATTGTTTTATGGCCTTTAAGCTCATATCCAGGCTTTTTACCGAATGCGTCAACGAGCCCATCGATACGTAATCCACGCCGCACAGGGCGTACTCCAACACGTTATCAACGGTAATACCGCCCGATGCTTCGGTGATATACCGGCCCTCTATCATAGCCACCGCCTGCTTCAGCACATCAAACTTAAAGTTATCCAGCAAAATACGGTCAACACCGCCAACCTGCAGTACCTCTTCCAGTTCTTCCAGGTTACGCACTTCTATTTCTATGGCCAGTTTTTTGCCGGTATCCAATAAATATTGTTGCGCGTTGGTGATGGCATTAGCTATGCCGCCGGCATAATCTACGTGGTTGTCTTTGATCAGGATCATATCATACAACCCGAAGCGATGATTCACTCCTCCTCCTATCTTCACGGCCCATTTTTCCAAATAGCGCATTCCCGGAGTGGTTTTGCGGGTATCCAGCACACGGGTATTGGTGTTACGCAATATATCGGCTATTTCGTTGGTGGTAGTGGCAATGCCGCTCATACGCTGCATACAGTTTAGTACCAGGCGTTCGGCCACCAGGATACTTTGTACGCTGCCTTCCACCTCGAAAGCGATATCGCCGAACTTTACCTCGGCGCCATCATTTAGCGTTACGTTCACCTTTAACTGCGGGTCAATCTCACGGAAGATCTCCAGCGCCAACTCAACACCGGCCAGTATGCCGGTATCTTTAATGATCAGCCTGGCCTTACCTTGCGTTCCGGCCGGGATGGTTGACAGTGAAGTGTGGTCGCCATCGCCTACGTCTTCGGCAAGGGCATTTTTTATAAACTGATGGATAATATGCTGGTCCAAATCGTATATGTGTTTTGCCACAAAAGTAATAACATTTGGCATTTTTTTGTTTTCATGTTTTTTTCATCTTCAAACATCGAACGGAAATAACTCATTGCAGCCCAAATCACGGCCATCATGTTCACGCGAAGAAAAAAACTGAACAAAAAAACACGTTTTTTGAACAAAAATTGAACACGCAACACATTGACTTACAATTCAATATATGCGATTGTTCAATATTTCATTTTTTCTACTTTTTGGTTTTTTTGAGGGAACTGACATTTTTTCGCCACCATTTGTTATAAATATTATAGATACTTTGTGGCAAAAAGGCGCAATAGATAACCCAAACGCTAAACATAACGATCAATAATAATAAGGGCGTTGCCGGCGGGCGGGCTTTCGTACAAGTCCTCACCAAGCGGCGCGCATGCTCTTTCGGCTCCGGGCTTTCCCTCCAATCCCTTAAACAAAACCCCAACCTTCAGGGTTCTTATCCTGCTATGCGGCACGATATATGAAAACTAAAACCGGATTTTTAAAGATCGCCATCATAGGCGGCGGGCCAAGCGGCCTGTTTATGTTTAAACGCTTAGTAGATAGCGGCGTGCAGAACCTGGCTATCGATATATACGAACAGGGCGATTGCCTGGGCTGCGGCATGCCTTACAGCCGCGCCGGCGCCGCCGACGAACATATCACCAATGTATCGGGCAACGAGATACCGCAAATGGCTACCTCCGTGTCTGATTGGATCAAAACCGTCCCTAAGGATACACTGGATAAATACCATATCGACCCCGACCGTTTTAACGAGTACAAGGTATTGCCCCGCCTGCTGTTCGGCCAATACCTGTCCTATCAATTTAACTTATTACTTAAACAGGCCAAAGCGGCCGGACTTGAAACCAATATCCACTACAAAAGCCTGGTAGCCGACCTGATAGATCAACCCGAACAGGAAATGGTGAATGTATTAATGCCTGACGGCAGCGAAGCACTATACGACCGCGTGATTATCTGCACCGGTCACTTATGGCCTAAAAAGCACGAGGGTAAGGTACCCGGTTGGTTCGATTCGCCTTATCCACCAGAGAAAATCTCGCTATATGCCAACCACCCTGTAGCCATTCGCGGCGCATCGCTTACCGCTATCGACGCCGTACGTACTCTTGCCCGCCATAATGGTGAGTTTATAAAGGACAAGAAGGGCAAACTCTGTTTTCAGGTAAGTGCTGATAGTCCCAATTTCCGCATCGTCATGCACTCGCGCAACGGTTTACTGCCTGCGGTGCGCTTTCATTTGGAGGATACCCACCTGGGCAAGGATACGGTATTGGACGAAAAGGTGATCCGACGGCAAATGGAGCTTAACGACGGCTTCCTGCCGCTCGATTACGTGTTTGAATACAATTTTAAGGATGGTATCCGCGAGCATGATCCTGACTATTATCAAAAGATAAAGGACATGCGCATGGAGGATTTTGTGGCTTATACGATGAACAGCCGCGAGCAGCGCGATCCATTTGAATTACTAAAAGCCGAATATGCTGAAGCTGAACGGTCCATCAAACAAAAACGTTCGGTTTACTGGAAGGAGATGCTGGCCATCCTCAGCTTCGCGATGAATTACCCGGCCAAACATTTTTCTGCCGAAGATATGCTGTGTCTGCAGGAAACATTGATGCCGTTGATCTCGGTAGTTATTGCCTTTGTGCCCCAAAGTTCGGCAGAAATGCTGATGGCCCTGCATGATGCCGGCCGCCTTAGCATGGTGACCGTTGGCGAGGATAGCGAGGTGATCCCGGACGAAAACGGCGGCGCTACCTACAGTTACACCGAAGATGGCCAACAGCATAAAGATCATTATCCTGTGTTTGTGGATAGTATTGGCCAGCCGCATTTGGTTTTTAACCAGCTTCCGTTTCCCGGTTTGCGGGAGTGGCATACGATAAGCCCGGCCCGGCTGCGCTTCCATGACCAAAAATACGGACAGGAATTACTGGCACAAGGCGATAAAAATATAGTAGCACTAAACGGAGTAACTTATCTAACCGTGCCGGGCCTGGCCATTAACGATCACTTCCAGCCCCTGGATAGCTACAACGCACTGAATGACAGGCTGTACATTATGGCTGTGCCTTTTATTGGCGGTTATAACCCCGACTATTCGGGCCTTGATTTTTGCGAAGCGGCCTCGAAAATAATTTTAGGCAGCCTGCTTGGCACAATGCTTGCCCCCGATTAGGTACATCAAAATTTAAAAACCTATGGCAACTACAGAAAAATCAATCGACACATTGAACGACCTGATCGAGATCAACAACGACCGCGTAGCTGGCTTTGAAAAAGTGATAGCCGATATTAAGGACGAGAATATCGACCTGAAGGAACTATTTCAGGATTATAGCGCGCAAAGCCGTGAGTTTAGCCAAAAACTGACCGCTATAGTAGCTGCTAACGGCGGCGATGCGGAGACAGGAAATAGCGCAAGCGGCAGCCTGCACCGTGCCTGGATAGACGTTAAAGCATTATTTGGCGGCAGCGACCGTGAAAGCATTTTAAGCGAAGCCGAACGTGGCGAGGATGCCATTAAAAAAGCTTACCGCGATGCCCTGAGCAGCGGCGAACTAAGCGCCGATGCTTATGAAACAGTAACCGCGCAGGCGCAGGACATTAACGCCGCGCACGATCGTATCAAAGCGTTGCGTGATGCCGCGTAAATTGAACATTTTTCAGTAAAAGCCGCCCGTAAAAAAGGCGGCTTTTACTATTTTTATACCTAATGCCCTTTAATAATAACTTGTCATGCTGAGTAATATAATCCCGGCGGCCTCTAATGGTTTTTATGACATGCCGATGAAAGTCCCCTCTAAATCTCCCCCAAAGGGGGAGACTTTGGAACCCTCTCCTCTGGAGAGGGTAGGGTGAGGCTTCAGCGGAAAAACATACATGTCATGGGTAACTTGTTTCAGCACCCCATCAAACAGGTATAACACATGCAAAGTTTAAACAATGCAAATGGGATCCCGAAACAAGTTCGGGATGACAGATTGCCGGCAGATAATTATTTTTAACCTATGAAAAGCCAATACCTGTTCATGGTGCTGCTGGGATCAAAAGCACCCGCCCGCAATACAGAGCAGCACGATTTCTTCTTCGGTATAGCAAGCGAGCTACGCCACCTGGTGCCAGCGATGCGCAACTTTTGGCCCGAGGCAGGCAACAGCCTGCATATTGACGGTTGGCGGCGGATAACCCATATTGATGGGTACCGAGTTGAGGTGATGCCAAAAGACGCGGCGAATACGGCTACAGAGCGCCTCTTCTTCATCAACCTTGGCGGGTATACATCAGGCAAACTGGAGGAGCAACACTACACCTTACTTACCGTGCAAAACGACCGCCTGTCGGCCCTGTCGGCATCAAAACTTACCGCCTTTTTCAAAACCGCCACCATTGCCAAAGTAAAAGGTGCCAATGCCCACATCGACGAAAAGTACGGTATTGATGTGGATGAGATCTACCGCGTTGATGACCTGCTAAGCGATGCCGATAAGGCCGCTTATCATATTGCGCTTTCGCCTGATGTTGATTTACCCGATGATGAGATACACCTGGGTTATTTGCAATTGCATAAGCTTTAAAGTTTCGGGGATTGTTGCCGGAATCATTATTGGTTTGTCTCCAACAACGACTTCAAACCAATTTGTCATACGAACGAACTTGAGTGGGGACAAGCCTTTGAGTGAGGAGAAATTATACGCCAAGACTATCGCGCGCATAAGATTTCTCACTATCGTTCGAAATGACAAGCGGCAGGAGTGGCAGGGGTGTAAATCTAATCAAGCATCGTATTGGCGGCTGCCTTAGTGATATTCTTGGGTACGCCGGTCTTTTTTGTAAGCGCGTTGGCGGCAACATCTTTGCCCTTTTCCTTTATGGCGCTTTTCATTTTGCCGCGCAGGGTTGTGCCGCTTTCGGTTAAGAATAGATAAGCCAGTCCGCCAGCAATGGCAGCGCCTAAGGCAATGGCTCCTATCAACAGGCTTCTATCCTGTTTTTCGTAAGTGTTTTTCATACAGAAATAACCCACTCAAGCTGAATGTGTTTAAGAAGATTAAACCTATTGGTGGTAATTTAACATAAATGTGTAAAGCCACATATTTGTGGCTCCTGTGTTACCTGTAAATCCGGCCTTCATATCGGGAGACACGAAGTGTCGTGCCTCTACATAAAATGTCCTCACCTGGTATCCGGCTGAATACCGCTCATGTTGGATAGCTTGTGCTCGTTTAAAAATATGGGGATACTATCATTACGCCTGAAATCATTACGCGAAAGCAGGCCGTAATAATAAGTAATGATCTTTGATGAGGGCGATTCGGGATCCCTAAGGATAGCCTGCTCGTAAATGGCCTTTACTTCGGGCGAAAGCGTTTCGCTAAAACCCTCAAATACGGGCGAATTATCCATGCCGGTAAGCAAGGTTTCCAGGTAGGTGGTATAATAGTTTTCAGCTTCGTTACGGTATACCGATGTAGGGTACGTCTTCATATATTTTTCCCAGCGCTTAACCCTTTGATATAACTGCCTGTAGCTGATCAGCAGCCCGGCATCTTCCGAAAAGCCCTGCGCCAGCTCCACCCGCCTGATATTGAGGTATTCCTTCACCCCTGCCGATACGCGGTTCTTAAAATTGGTATAAAAGTAATCGGGCAACACATCCAAATAACAATTCCCCTCGGTTTGGAAAATGCCGATACCGCAAGTCTTCAGGTTGTTTTTAAAGATCCTAAGTTTTGCCGATTGGGGTTCGCCATCATACAGCTTTACCATAGCCGCGTAGCGGGTCTCCAGCTTGCTACTGATAAAATTAGTGATCTTAAAAAACTTTACGTTAAATAACAGAACTACAGAATCGCGCCCGGCCATGTCTGATGGCAGGCATGTTTTAATATAATCCATTGCGTAAGGGATCGAGGCGGCGTCATCGTCCTTTAACCCGTTCAGGTATTCCTTAAACGATTCGAAGTCGCCATCTACTCCACGCAGGTTTTGATGATTTTTAGCCACGAGCGCCTTTACATTACCAGCCTGTAACAGATCAGCAGCGGGAAGATTGGGCATTTCGGTTTTATTTCCGCAGGAACTGCAACCGGTAAGCAGGATAAGGGTGAGCAGGCAGAGGTATTTCATGGGGTAATTTTTCCGATGGTATGGTGGTACAAGTTAGCGGAATGCGATTAGATAAGCAAATGTCTAATGACTGCTTATTCTGGCAAACGTTCAAAATTGATTACAGAACCACGATACTTCGTGTCTCCCGCCATGCCAAACAAAAAGAGACACGAAGTATCGTGTCTCTGCAGGGTTAATCCTTATATGTCGCCGCGTACAACTTCACCACCTCGTTCAACACCCTTAAGGGCTGCATTTTAAAACTGGCGTAATCGCTGGAGTTGGTTTGCACGGCTATGCAAATTTTGTATTTGGGAAAATAGCACATCTCGGTCATATATCCCGGAAAGAAGCCGCTGTGTCCATAAGAAACACCAAAGTCGGGCGACTGCCTGATGATAACGCCAAGACCATAATTGGTGTTACGGCCCAGCATCCGGGCCGGTACGCCGTCTTCCATTATGGGTAGCATCGCCGGGTCGAACACCCTGCCCTCGTAGAGCATTTTGCCCCATTTGGCAAGGTCGGCCGTGGTGGCGTAAACGCCGCCGCCGGTCCATTCAAATTGTGGATTGATGATAAACTCGCCGTTGGGCGCTATCACCTCGCTTTGGTGACCAAAATCGTTATTCTTGCCGGCATAGCCTTGTATCAGGCCTTTCAGTTTCCGCTTGTCCGATGGCAGGGTTTCCGTCAGATGAAAGGGTTTCAGGATGCGGTCGCGCAGCATATCGTAATAGGCTTTGCCGCTAACCTGCTCCATGATCATAGCCAGTACGATGTAATTGGTATCAGCATAATCCCAGCCCTGCCCGGCTTTAAAGGGCGCCTTTTCGTCAAACACATAGGCCAAAAGTTCCTCGGGCTTCCAAATCTTGGCGGGGTTAGCGGTCAGGTCGTTGGTAAAGGCTGGCTTAAATTCGTAGCGCATAATGCCGCTGGTATGCTGCATCAGCATTTTTATGGTGATATCTGCAGCATTGGGCAGCCGGTTGAACCAGCTGTAATGCCCCAGGTATTTGGACACCTTATCGTCCAGGCTAAATTTGCCCTCCTTTATCAACTGCATGGCAATGGCCGATACGTAGGTTTTTCCAACGCTGCCCTCCATCATCCGGTCGTCGGTTTTCATGGGTTGATGCTTAACCGAATCGGCCATACCCGATGCTACGGCTACCATTTTATCATCCGGAAAAACAACCGCCACCGATAAGCCCGGGAAATGTCCCGCCGCGCAAAGCGAATCGACCCTGGCCTGCAGATTTTGCTTAAACGCCGCCTGCTGGGCAAAGGTGTGCAACGACCATAAAAGGCAGATAAGTGCCGTTACGATTCCGCTTTTGATTCTGTTGTTAGCCATAACGATCTGCTTTCGGTTAATACTGATACTGCCCTGCTTTCACCTCGTGCACGGTATAATTTGCCCCGGTGTTATCCGGCACGCTGATTGTAGCCGTGGTATTTTCGGGCACGGTAACACTCATGCTAAACTTGCCGTTTTCGTTATGCCACTCCACTTTGATATCGCCATGCTGCGTTTTAAACGATGCCTTGCAATAAGTCATATCCCCGCCCGGATGTGGCTTGATGATGATATGCTTATATCCCGGCTGATCAGGATCTGTATCTATACCTGCAATAGTGCGGTACATCCAATCGCCGATGGCGCCATAAGCATAGTGATTAAACGAGTTCATCCGGCTGGATTGGAAGGTACCGTCGGCCTTGATGCCGTCCCAACGCTCCCATACGGTGGTGGCGCCCATTTTTATAGGGTACAGCCAGCCCGGGTAAGTGGGTTGCAGCAGCAGTTGGTAAGCAACATCGGTGTAGCCAAAGCGGGTTAGTACATGGCACAAATAAGGCGTGCCTAAAAAGCCGGTGGTTAAGTGGTTATTATAACGCTTAATGTTATCCACCAGGTATTTGGCAGCTTGCGCACGCCTGTCTTCGGGCAACATATCAAACTGCAAGGCCAGCACGTAGGCGGTTTGGGTATTGCTCATCAGGCGACCGCCGCCGGTAACGTACTCTTTATTGTAAGCGGCTTTAATATCGTTTAGCAATTGCTGGTATCTGGCAACGTCTTCGGTTTTACCCAATACTTTGGCGGCGTTGATAACCAGTTGGGTTGAGTAAGCATAGAAACATTGCGCTATCTCGTATTTATCAGTGATCGCGTCCGAACCGTCATCGTTTGGCGAGTGATAGCTTAACCAGTCGCCGTAGTGGTTGCCTTTGTTCCACAGGTTATTGGTGCTATTTTTGGTCATAAACCCAATCCAGTTTACCATAGTTGGGTATTGGGTGGCCAGCAGCGCCTTATCGCCATAAACCAAATACATATTCCACGGTATAATCGTCGCCACATCTGCCCAGCCTGCCGAGCCGCCCGAACCGTTCAGGATATCGGGCACCACATGCGGAATAGCACCATCAGCACGTTGCGATACCGCCACATCGGCCATCCACTTGGTGAAGAAGCGCTTCACATCGTAATTATAAGCTGCCGTGCGAAAGAACACCTGCGCGTCGCCGGTCCAGCCCAGGCGCTCATCACGCTGAGGGCAATCGGTAGGTACATCTAAAAAGTTCCCCTTCTGTCCCCATTGTATATTGTGCTGCAACTGGTTGATCATCGGGTTCGAGCATTCGAAGGTACCCGTCGGCGCCATGTTCGAGTACAGTGCAACAGCCGTAAAATCATCGGGATTAATAGCACCCGGGTAACCATCAACCTGTATATATCTAAAGCCGAAGTAAGTAAAATGCGGCTCGAAGGTCTCCTCGCCGTTACCGGCCAAAATATAAGTAGCGGTGGCTTTGGCCGCGCGCAGGTTTTCGGTATAGAAATTGCCGTCCTTATCCAGCACCTCGGCGTGCTTAATGCTTATTTTGGTACCGGCCGTGCCGCGGGCTTTTACTATTACCCAGCCAACCAGGTTTTGGCCAAAATCCAGCACTTTTTCGCCTTTAGGTGTGGTGATCACTTTTATAGGTTTAAAGGTTTCGTGCCTGGTAACCAGCGTGCCTTGCGTAGGCAGCAGCAGATCGTACCCGTAATTGGCTGTTGTAACGGCACTCCAGTTGGTAGGTTGCACACGTGCGTCGATGGTTTCGCCGGCGTTGATCTCGGACATGCGGATCGGCCCCGAAGCGCTTTGCCAGTCGTTATCGGTTGTAAAAATAGCGGTTTTACCGTTTTTGTATTTCACCTCCAGTTGGCAAAGCAGCCCCAGGTGTTTGCCGTACCTGTCTCGCGCGGCGTTGAAGCCGAAGTTGCCGCGATACCAACCGTCGCCAACGGTGACGTTAATGGTGTTGTTGCCTTGGGTAAGAAGACTGGTAACATCGTACTGCTGGTATTGCAGGCGCTTTTTGTATTCGGTCCAGCCTGGTGTAAAATAGGCATCGCCTACACGTTTGCCGTTCAGTTGGGCCTCGTACAGGCCGTGGCAGGTAATGTATAAGGTGGCCGAAACAGGCTTTTGATCGGCTTTAAACGTTTTACGAAAATATTGCGCCGCCCGCTCGGGGCCGTTGGTGGTATCGGCGGGTTCTATCCATTTCGCCTGCCATTTAACACCGGTTTGGGCATGGGCGGTTATCGATTTTAAAAATAGCGCAGCTAATAGCACATATAGTTTTCTCATGCGAATGCGGTTTTGATCAGTTTTGTATTGGTTTAGCCAAGTTAATAAAAGTGGGGAGAAAAACTATCCTTGGCTGTCTGTTGAGGAAAAGCAATTGTAGTAGAGACACGATACTTCGTGTCTCTTTATCATTATTCAAATCTGATTGCATAGTGAGAGACACGAAGTATCGTGTCTCTACGGTTTGTAACTACCCCTTCTTATCCGTCTCTACCTTTATCTCATTCAACAGAAACTTCCCATCCACCTGCTTCAGCGATATGGAAGTGCGATAAGTGCCATTAGCCGTAACCAGTTGCAGCACGGCGTAACGGATGATGGGATTAGAGTTTACGCGGTGCACGATCTGCATACTTTTTACCGGGTTGGCTTTAAAAAAGTTTTGCAGCACCACCTCTGCCTGGGCGGCAGAGTAGATATTTTCTTCGTTAAGGATGGTAATTTCAACCGTCGGCGCGAACATTTCGGCCAGTTTATGGATGTTGTTGGCTTTGATCAGGTCGGCCGCGTTATCTATTGGGCCAGGGGCGGTGTGGCCTATGGGCATGATATACAGCAGCATAATAAACAACCTGGTCATCATAACAGGATCGGTCTAAAAAGATTATTCGGTTTCTTGTCGTACTTTTCGTTAAGCCATGAAAATAGACAAATAAATTAACTTTACTATACAACGTTGCTTTTATATTTGCATTGTGGAACAACAAAAAAAACTTGCACTAATTATACTGGACGGCTGGGGATACGGCCGCCAGGACAAATCGAACGCTATATTTAACGCTAAAACGCCTTTCTTTAACAGCATGCTGGCCAAATACCCCAACTCCAAACTGGAGGCATCGGGAATGGCCGTTGGTTTACCCGACGGGCAGATGGGCAACTCGGAAGTAGGCCACATGAACCTGGGCGCGGGCCGCGTGGTTTACCAGGAGCTGGGCCGAATCCATAAAGCTGTTGAAGATAAGGAGTTTAGCACAAACGAGGTAATACAAAACGCCTTTGCCTACGCTAAGGAAAACAATAAAGATGTACACTTCATCGGGCTGGTGTCCGATGGTGGTGTGCACTCGCATATTAAACACGTAAAGGGTTTGTGCGATGCCGCTACCGAGTTTGGCCTGCAAAAGGTGTTTATTCATGCCTTTTTAGATGGTCGCGACACCGACCCTAATTCGGGCATTGGCTTCATGACCGATTTGGAAAGCCATATCAGCAATACGCGGGTTAAAGTAGCGTCGGCAATTGGCCGTTACTTTGCTATGGACCGTGATAATCGTTGGGAACGTGTTAAAAAAGCGTACGATCTGCTGGTGAACGGTACCGGCAAACCGACCGAAAACCTGCTGACCGCTATCAGCGAATCATACTCAGCCGGTGTAACCGACGAGTTTGTAGAACCGATTGTTAAAACCGACAGTAACGGACAGCCGCTGGCCGTTATTAAAGATGGCGATGTGGTATTGTGCTTCAACTTCCGCACCGACCGTGGCCGCGAGATCACCGTGGCACTTACCCAAAAGGCTTTCCCTGAGCAGAATATGCACCCGCTAAACCTGCGCTATATCACCATGACCACCTACGATGAAACGTTCAACGGTGTGCAGGTGGTTTTCCGCAAGGATGACCTGGTGAAAACCATTGGCGAGATCTTGCAGGATGCCGGCAGAACGCAGATCCGTATTGCCGAGACCGAGAAGTATCCGCATGTAACGTTCTTCTTCTCGGGTGGCCGCGAAAAGGAATTTGAGAATGAAAAGCGCCTGTTGGTGCCATCGCCAAAAGTGGCTACTTATGACTTGCAGCCCGAAATGAGCGCCGAGGGCATCCGCGACGCGATATTACCCGAATTGGAAAGCCGCTGGGCCGATTTCATCTGCCTTAACTTTGCCAATACCGATATGGTGGGCCACACCGGCGTTTTCGAAGCCGTAGTAAAAGCTGCTGAAACCGTTGACGCCTGCACACAGCAAGTGGTAGAAACCGGCCTGAAGAACGGCTACTCGTTCATCATCATTGCCGACCATGGTAATGCCGATTACATGATCAACGAAGATGGTTCGCCAAACACGGCGCATACCACCAACCTGGTGCCCTGTATTGTGATTGATAAGGATGTTACCGCCGTTAAGGATGGCAAGCTTGGAGATATCGCGCCGACCGTATTAAATATACTGGGCGTGGCTATCCCGGCAGAAATGACTGGAGATGTATTGGTATAAGCAACCTTTAAAGCATAAGAATTTTTATACAGCGATAGCCCTCGGGGCTATTGCTGCTTTTATCGCGTCGTGCAGGCCCGAGATAAAGGAAACTAAGGCCGAGCAGAAGTACTTCGATCTCAAAGGCTACTTCCGTGCCTATTCGGCGCGGTTAAGTATTAAGCATCCGTTGATCACCAAAACGGTAATGCACAATGGCGAATCGCAAACCAAAAAGGTTTATATTGATAACTGGGGCCGCGAGTTTGAATTGTTCGAAAATTCGGACATCAATAAACCAGCCTGGCGCGATAGTTACGAAACTCGATCGGCCAACGATCAGACAATTTATCAATCAAAGGACCCGGATCTGAAAACGACCAGGATCGTCATCAAGAAAACTGGCGATAGGGTAAACTACATCCTTATTTATAACCACACCAAAAACCTGCTGTATGAAAATGTGGAGAAGCTTAGCTATTTCCCTGATTCAGCCTACCAGATAGATCGCACGCAGACTGTTCGCCTGTTAGGCAAAAACGTGTATTCGGTAAAGGGGGTGTTTTAAATTTAGTGGTGTCCCTGGGCGGTAGCCAGTTTTTCTTTTGACAGGGCGATCAGCGATTCGATATCGCCTCTTGAAGGATCATTATTCAAAACCTTCTCAAAATCGGTAACCGATGCCTTTAACGATGCAATACCACGGGCTTTATCGTTTGGTTTGGTGCTTTGCACTTTAAATATACCGTATTCGCGATAAGCGATGCCGCGGTTCTGATAGATCTTCATATCGCCGGGCTCAATTTCAATGGCTTTGGTAAAATCTACAATAGAGGCTAACAGGCACTTATCTTTATCGGATGTTGAAGTGGATGCATCCTTAGCCAAGCGGCCCTGTGCCAGTGCGCGGTAATAATAAGCCATGCATTCGGCCGGTTTAAGGGCAATAAGCTTTGAATAAGTAGTGATGGCCTTTTTGTAGCTTTCGCTATGAAAGTAGGAATAGCCCAGCATCCAAAGCGCGTTGGTATTGGTAGAGTCAACCACGCAGGCCCGTTCCAGGTGTTTTGCCGCTGTACGGAAGTCGGCATCCATTAAAGCCTGCCGGCCCATACTTACATAGGCGTTTTGGGCAAGTGACGGACGGACACTAACCGACGAAATGATCAAGCATGAAAGAATGACGGATATCCTCATCAAATGTTACGCAACCAAATAGTATCAATAATAACTGTTATAAAACCAAATTATTATATCTTAATTAAGTTTTTTCGCAAAAAATAGTTTTATGGGGCGGGGAAAATTATCCCTGACTTTTTAACAGCCCCAATTATCTGATATTTTTTTTGAACCAGCAAATTTTAATTTTATAATGGGCATTCGCTCAGGTATTTATATTTTTACATGATATAAACTATGCTGAGGCTATAAGTTGGCACAGGGATTGAAACATATCGCTACACAGGCGGCTTTTTATTTATAGCTGCTATTTAAGTTAGTTTGTAGCAATACAGGCTGACATTTTGACGTTTTTACCATAATAGAGAGGTACTTGATGAGCTTCGATCCATTTGACTTTAAATCTGCTTTACCAATCATAAATGAGGATTCTGAGTTTTTTCCTTTAATGTCGTCGGAAGACGAGGAGGAAATGAATAACGAACAGATGCCCTCTGTTTTGCCTATCCTGCCGCTGCGTAATACCGTATTGTTCCCGGGTGTGGTGATGCCCATTACCGTGGGCCGCGATAAATCCATCCGCCTCATTCGCGAAGCCAATAAAAAAGACCGCCTGATCGGCGTGGTATCGCAACAGGATGTAAACATCGAAGACCCGATCTTCGATCAGTTGAACCGTGTAGGCACAACCGCCCTTATTATAAAAATGCTTAAGATGCCCGACGGTAACACCACCGTTATTCTACAGGGCAAAAAGCGCTTTGTTTTACAGGACGAGGTACAAAGCGAACCCTACATTAAGGCTACAGTTGAACCTTTCAAAGAGGTAAAACCTGCCGAGGATAAAGAATTTAAGGCGCTGATATCATCTATTAAAGATATGGCGATGAGCATTATCCAGCTTTCGCCAAATATACCCAGCGAGGCCGGCATCGCCATCCGTAATATCGAGAGCACTTCGTTTTTGATCAACTTTATCTCATCAAACATGAACGCCGATATGGAGGCCAAGCAGAAAATGCTGGAGACTGCCGATCTGCGTGAGCGTGCCAAAATGGTGCTGGAACACCTCACCACCGAAATACAGATGCTGGAGTTGAAGAACCAGATCCAAACCCGTGTGCGCACCGACCTGGATAAACAACAGCGCGATTATTTCCTGAACCAACAGCTAAAAACGATACAGGAAGAACTAGGCGGCAATACGCCCGACCTGGAGATAGAAAACCTGCGCGACCGTGCCGTTAAAAAGAAATGGGCCATTGAAGTAAAAGACCACTTTAATAAAGAGATAGAAAAGCTGGCCCGTATGAACCCCGCCGCGGCAGATTATTCGGTGCAGATCAACTACCTTGAACTGTTACTGGACCTGCCATGGAACGAGTTTACCAAGGATAACTTCGACCTGAAGCGAGCCCAAAAGATATTGGATAAAGATCATTTTGGCTTAGATAAGGTAAAGCAGCGTATTATTGAATACCTGGCCGTATTGAAGCTAAAGCATAATATGAAGGCCCCTATCCTTTGTTTAGTAGGCCCTCCGGGTGTTGGTAAAACATCGCTGGGTAAATCGATAGCCAAGGCTTTGAACCGCAAATATGTGCGTATGGCCCTGGGTGGTATCCGCGATGAAGCCGAGGTGCGTGGTCACCGTAAAACTTATATTGGCGCTATGCCGGGCCGTATCATCCAATCGATAAAAAAAGCCGGCGCGGCTAACCCTGTGTTTATTTTGGATGAGATTGATAAGGTGGGGAACGATTTCCGAGGTGATCCGTCATCCGCTCTGCTGGAAGTGCTGGATCCGGAACAGAACAGTACTTTTTACGATCATTACGTGGAAATGGACTTCGACCTGAGTAACGTGATGTTTATCGCCACCGCCAACTCGCTAAGCACCATACAGCCCGCTTTGATAGACCGTATGGAGATCATCGAGGTGAATGGTTATACTATCGAGGAGAAGATCGAGATCGCCAAACAACATCTTGTTCCAAAACAGCGCGAAGCCCACGGCGTAAAAGCTAAGGATGTTACGCTAAAGAACGATGTGATTGAAAAGGTAATTGAAGATTATACCCGCGAATCGGGCGTACGTACGCTGGATAAGCAGATCGGTTCGGTGATCCGCGGCGTGGCCAAAAACATCGCAATGAAGGAGGAGTATAACCCGGCCGTAAGCAAAAAAGACATCGAGAAGATATTAGGCGCACCGATATTTGATAAGGACCTGTACGAAGGCAATGATGTGGCCGGCGTAGTAACCGGCCTGGCCTGGACACAGGTTGGCGGCGATATTTTGTTTATCGAATCGAGCCTGAGCCCAGGTAAGGGCCGCTTAACCCTGACCGGTAATTTGGGCGATGTAATGAAGGAGTCGGCTACGATAGCCCTCGCCTACCTGCGCGCTCATGCCAATTACTTTAAGATCGACCCGCGCTTGTTCGATCAGTGGGATGTGCATATCCACGTACCGGCCGGCGCTACCCCTAAGGATGGCCCATCGGCAGGTGTAACCATGCTAACCGCCTTAACATCGGCATTTACCCAGCGTAAGCTGCGCCCGCATTTGGCCATGACCGGCGAGATCACCCTGCGTGGCCGTGTGCTGCCCGTAGGTGGTATTAAAGAAAAGATACTGGCTGCCAAGCGCGCCAATATTAAAGATATTATCCTGTGCCGCTCTAACCAGAAGGATATCCTGGATATCAAGGAAGATTATATTAAAGACCTCAGTTTCCATTACGTAAAGGAAATGCGCGAGGTGATAGACCTGGCCCTGTTGGATGAACTGGTGGACGATCCGCTGGATCTGACAGTGAAGGAAGAACCCAAGGCGACAGTTTAAACCGGATCATATTTTTTTACTGGCTTCAGTTTATAACTGAAGCCCCGAGTAAAGGAAAGTTTATAACTTTCCTTTTTTAGTTTAAACGCGAGGCACCTGATGAGGGTGTTAAGGTCATCCTACTTCGCTTCTTCTAAAATGAGTTTAAAACTATGGATATCGATTAAGGGAATGCGTGGAAAAGGGATGGTTTTAAGAACATTAAAATGATTGTCATGAGTCACAATGTAGTCCGCATTTGCAGCAAATGCACAATCCACAAATTTATCATCATCGGTATCAGCAGGTAATTAAATTAAGCTGATAATATACTGTGGTGAAAATGGCGTTAGGAAGTTCGGTTATGGAACGGCTTACATTAATAGCAACTTCACTATTCCAATGTTTTGTAATTAATTCTTCGTATTCAAATAAAATATCAGGAGTGATAGCGATATAGAAATCGCCTTTTAACAAAGCTTGATATAGCCAGTGATACTTTGAGCGACTTGAAATAGATACCAGCAGAATATTGGTATCGAGCACAACAACCAGCGGTTTAACTCTATCCATTTAAAAGACGATCCATATCATTATCTGTCATGCCTTTTTCATCCCATATTTTATCTGCAGCCTTTATGGCTTTATCTGCAAAAAACCGGGACAGCAGTTCTTTCAGGTCCTTAATATCGTTTTCCGACAAATTCCTGTCGAGTATCTTCATTAACTCAACCTGCGCATTATTCAATGGATAATTTAAGGTACTCATAACTGCTAAATATGGTGCTTATATACAAATTTACAAATTTATTTCCTGAATATGTTGGTGATCTCTATCCTATCGGCCAATACAATTAATAATTCATATCGCCTAAACATATCCAGCCTTTTTATATTTTTACCGTTCTGCTAATTAATAACCAATGAGAATAAAACTAATATCCCTATTTGTAAGCCTTGCCCTTACGTATACCAGCGTCGCTCAATCACATAAAAACGAGATCGGCATACAGTCGGATAACGACTCGTACCTGGCGCAGGGATCCGACAGGTATTATACCGATGGCATCTTCGTTTACTTCCGCCATGCGCTTAAGGCAGATGGCACCAAACTTAAAAACAAGGTATTAGGGTTCGAGGCCGGGCAAAAGATCTTTAACCCGCAGGGCGGCAATATCCCTGGCCCGCAATATATCGACAGGCCTTTTGCGGGATACCTGTATGCCGGCGCCACCCTGAACTTGCTTTATGCTAACGAAAGCAATTTAAAGCTGGGTGCGCAGGTAGGTGTTATCGGTCCCGGATCAGGCGCCGAGGGTACACAAAACACCGTGCACAGGTGGTTTAACTTTTACCACCCAACCGGCTGGGAATACCAGATACATGATGGCGCGGTTATTAATCTATCGGCCGAATATAATAAACTGCTTACCCGCGGCGATGGCATCGACCTGTCGTTTACCGGGTACGGCAATCTTGGTATGGGTTTTAGCGGCGCCGGTGCGGGGTTGATGGTTCGTGCAGGTAATTTTAACCAGTTGTTCAATTCGGTAAGCACCCAAAGCACGGCCAGCAATATCGATAGCAAAGATCTGCTGCACCCGCACGAGTTTTTTGCCTATTACAAACCGGTGCTTAACTATGTGGCTTACGATGCTACCATACAGGGTAGTTTATCCAGTAACAAAAGTTCGGCCCCCTTACAAATCACATCAAACCGGCAACCTATTATGCTAAGTAACGAAGTTGGCGTGGCCTACACTGCCAGCCATTGGGTATTAAGCTTCGCGGCGATATTTCATACCAAAGATACTAAGGAACAGGTAAGGGTGCACCAGTGGGGATCGGCTACGGTTTTGTATAGGTTTTAAAAAAATATTGTAGAGCCACATATTTGTGGCCCCCGCTATGCAAGTTAAATTTAAATAAGAGAGACACGAGGTATCGTGTCTCTACGGTTATCTTTTAAAAATCAAAATCTCTCCGCCTCGATTCCTTTTTGGCCGAGTGCTGCTTCTTGGCATCCAATCTGGCAGCTTTCTTGGCTTTGGATATCTTAACTTTTTTGCGCGCTTTCGGAACGATCAGCGCCTGGCTTAATAACTGGGCTAAACGTTCAAGCGCGATCTCTTTGTTTAACAACTGGCTGCGCTCTTCATCACATACCACCTGTAACAAACCATCCTTATTGAAACGGGAATGCAGTTTATGGGTAAGCAATTGCTTTTCCTCGCCGGTAAACAATAATGACGTATCTATCGGGAACAATAATTCAACCTTAGTTGATACTTTATTTACGTTTTGACCGCCCTTGCCTCCGCTGCGCGATGTTTTATAGGTAACCTCTCTTTGCAGATCGGCCTTGTTTAAATTCATGGCCAAATTTAATGAATTAGTTGCTTGGGTTGATTAGGAGAATAGTTGGGTATACAGAAAAAACAACTAATTCAACTGCTCACTTAATCAACCCAATCAACTAAAATAACTACCTTTGTCTCCCGATGAGCAATAACATTGTGGTAGCTATTGATGGCTACTCGTCATGCGGAAAAAGTACCTTAGCCAAAGCACTGGCCAAAAAACTCCATTTCATATATGTCGATAGCGGCGCCATGTACCGGGCAGTTACCCTGTACTTTTTGCGCAACAACGTCGATCTGCAAAATGAAACCCAGGTAGCACAGGTTTTGGAAAACATCCACCTGAACTTTCACTCGCGCGATTATGAAAGCCACATCACACTTAACGATGAAGAAGTATCTGAAGAGATACGCCTGATGCCGGTATCCGAAAATGTGAGCGCAGTTTCGGCTATCCACAGTGTGCGTGTGGAAATGGTGAAGCAGCAGCAACGCATGGGCAAATCAAAAAATATTGTAATGGATGGCCGCGATATTGGTACTGTGGTATTCCCTCACGCGCAGGTGAAGCTGTTCATGACCGCCGACCCGAAGATCCGTGCCGAGCGTCGTTATAAAGAATTGCTGCCCAAAAACCCCGATATATCCTTAGAGGACGTTTTTGAGAACCTGGCTCACCGCGATTACCAGGACACCACCCGCAAAGAAAGCCCGCTAACCCGCGCCGATGACGCCATTATTTTAGATAACACCGACCTTACACCCGACGAACAACTGCAATTCGCGCTGGATAGGATAAAGCCGTTTATGGAGAAATCTGCCCAATAAACTGTCATGCTGAGTAATATAATCCCGGGGGGGCCTCTAATGGTTTCTATGACATGCCGATGAAAGCCCCCACTAAATCTCCCCAAAAGGGGGAGACTTTGGAACCCTCTCCTCTGGAGAGGGCAAGGTGAGGCTTCAGCGGAAAAACAAACATGTCATGGGTAGTTATAAAAATCCGGCGGCCTCTTAGTGGTTAAATGACATTAAAAGGTATTGTCATTTGCGAGCGATAGCGTGGCAATCTCATAGGATGATCGGTTGTGCTTTCATGAATGTTGGTCTGCTCATAGCCGCAGGGGCCTACTACTTTTTCTTGAAAAAAAGTAGCAAAATTCAAGACAGCAAAAATGCTTCCTCTGCCGCACAGGCCTTTGCCCAGCAAAGCGGGCTGAACCACGGGCTGAACCTTGATGCCCTGCTTCGCACCCACAAGCCTACGCTTCAGCACCAAGCTAATGCCCCTTCCGCCCACAGGCCACCATTGTTCTGCCCGCTTTCGCCCGGAAGCTCTTTTGCTGTCGGAAAAACAAACTGTCATGCTGAGTAATATAATCCCGGCAGGCCTCTAATGGTTTTTATGATATGCCGATGAAAGCCTCCACTAAATCTTCCCAAAAGGGGAGACTTTGGAACCCTCTCCTCTGGAGAGGGCAGGGTGAGGCTTCAGCGGAAAAATAAACTGTCATGCTGAACTTGTTTCAGCATCCCATCATACATATCCCATATGCAAAACTAACCATGCAAGTGGGGTGCCGAAACAAGTTCGGTATGAAGTTCTACTCATACCAATAGTAATCGAACTTACTTACCGGGGATCCTTCGCTATCGCTCAGGATGACGCTGTAATACTGTAGCGTTTTTCCTTTTACATCCGTATTACCTTTCATAAACCACCCGTTATGAAAAAGACCATATACATCGCACTGGTAACCCTCGCCGTATTTAGCTGCAAAAAAGAAAAAAGCGCGCCTGCATCAACCCACAATAACCTTATTGGCAAATGGAACCTCGTAGTTTTTTCGGGCGGTATCGCTGGCGGGGTATATCGCCCCAACGGCAAGGCAACGGTTGAGTTTAATACCGACAGCACTTATAAAAACTATGCTAATAACCTTATTGTAGACCAGGGAACTTATCATATACGAGCTATGGCTACACCCGTTTATTCGCCCAATGTAAAAGACAGTGTAATATATTACTCTACCCGCTCAAACACCCAATCGTACGTTTTAAAAGCGCCGGATACTTTGCTATTGTTCGATTACAACATCACCGATGGTTACAGTTATAAATATGTGCGTATTAAATAAGCTTAACCTTTCATAAAAGGGTTAAAGTTGCGGGTGCCAATTTCCATACCGGCTGCCCGGCAAATGGTTTTATCGCCAAACTTAAAGTTGATCTGGTCCATAGCCTGGTATAGCCTGATGCGTTCCTCGTTATCTTCAAACAGGTTGATCTGGTAGCTGCCGGTGGCCAGGTTGCTTAACCTCACTCCTATCAGGCGGATGGGCCGGCGACCGTTCCAGGCTTTTTTTAGCAGGTTTTTTACGCCGGGCAGCAGGATATGCTCGGCGGCCGTGAGGGCGATCTTTTCCTGGATGGTATGCGTTTCGAAATTGGCGTAGCGTACCTTAATGGCCAGGCAGCCGGCTACCTTGTTTTCGCGGCGCAGTTTGCCGGCCAGTTCCTCTGTCATGGATGTCAGGATGTTTTCCAGTACGCGCTGGTCAGACACATCGGTTTCAAAGGTATTTTCTGTCGATATGGATTTGCGGTCGGAATGCGGCACGATCTCGCTATGATCAATCCCGTGTGCCTTTTCGTATATAAATAATCCTGCTTTACCAAACACGGCTTCCAGAAACTTCAGGTTTACCTTTTGCAGATCGCCTATCTTCTCAATGCCGTAGCTGTATAACTTCTGGCAAGTCTTTTCACCCAGCATGGGTATTTTGCGGATGGGCAGCGGAGCCAGAAATTCGCACTCTTTGCCGTGCGGGACAAATAACTGCCCATTAGGCTTAGCCTGGTTGGTGGCCATTTTTGATACCGTTTTGCCCGACGACATCCCGAACGAGATAGGCAATTTTGTTTCCCGGATGATTTTTTGCCGGAGATCGGTAGCGAATTTGTAGCAATCGTAATAGCGTTCCATGCCGGTCAGGTCGATATAAAATTCATCTACCGATGTTTTTTGGTACAGGGGCACGGTATCGTGGATGATCTGCGTTACCTCGCGCGATGCCTCGCCATAGCGACCATGCGTACCGCGGATGATAATAGCATGCGGGCAAAGCTTCATAGCCGTTTTCATCGGCATGGCCGAGTGGATACCGAACTTGCGCGCCTCGTAACTGCAGGAAGCCACCACGCCCCTATCGGCCGAGCCACCGATCAGCACCGGCTTGCCGATAAGCGCAGGGTTAAACTTCCGCTCTACCGATACGAAGAACGAATCGAGATCGATGTGTACGATATGTTTTTTGTGTTCCAATTTTTCTCTTGATCGCCATTTTACTCACCCGGTCGTTGCTTCGCTCGACCACCCTCTCTCCGCTGCGCGGAAAGAGGGTGGTAACGGTAGCGATGGGTTTGAACCCCATCGCTGTATAGCGGCAAAGTATTTCCGGCCCTCTTTCCGCGCAGCGGAGAGAGGGCCGACCAGCGAAGCATTGCCGGGGTGAGTAACCTCACAAAATTGCTAAATAAATTTGATATTTTACTAAAAATATTAGCAAATTTGTTATCCAAAATCATTTTGCCATGACCGGATACACTGATTACTTAATGCTACTTGCCCCGTCCGACGCGATCAGGTACGATATCGACCGTTATAAGCGTGCCTCGGCCCGGGTGATCGGAAATTACGATGGACTGACCTCGCCGGCACATATCAGCATTAACCATCAGCACCGCTGCAAGCCTTTTGTGGCGCGGCATGCCATTAGTCAGATGGCGGGTAAACTGGGACTGCTTACGCCGCATGAACTGTACATCAGCAATTTTAAATACTTTACCCATGGCGATACCGGCATGACCATTTACGCCTGCGTGGTGATGGATGAGCGTACCCAGCGCTGGTTTAAAGGCTTGCAGGGTAGTATGCGTATCATTCAAAAACCTATTGTTCCGCATATTACGGTAGTGCGCAATATCCATCCCGATAAATTTAAATTGTTATGGCCAAAGTTTGAGCAGTGCAAATTTAAAGCCAGTTTTGTGGCCGACCGACTGATGGTTTTGGAACGCGAAACCTACAACCCCAACGCCCGCTGGCAAAAATTTAAGGAGTTTAAGTTTGGGGAGCAGTTGATGGAGTATTAAAAGGCATTTTGAAAAGTGGGGGAAATTGTGGATATTATTGCTAATGACGATATACGAAATACTTGATCGCTTTCATACCGAGAACGATATTAATACAGAAACAATTGCGGCGTTTCAAGCCGATACTGCCTTACGTAAAGAACTTATTAGCTATTCCAGGCAAAATAAGGATAGGGCATTTGCACTGGCTTTGCTGGATAAATTTATAACTACCAGGCGACAGCCGGATGGTATAATGCCCGCAGAAGATCTGATGTTGGCCTGCTTTAATTTAGGGCTGCAAAACCATATCGAAGATTGCTTAAAAATATGGGATGCTAAAACCATCGACTTTGATACCTACTGTGGCCTGGATATACAATTAGTGCCGTTTGCCGGCGTAACGGATACTATCAGCTTCCTACAAAAACAAAACAGCGACGAGGCTTTGAAGGCCCTAACGTATATATGCGAGTGCGATGCGTGCGGTGACTTTGATGAACTGGACGAGTACTTTTCTGCCAAAACATTTCCATGGTTCATATGAAACTTGTTTTACATTCTTACAGACAAAGTTTATCAGCGCTGCCGCAAAGCGGGCAGCATATTTTAGCTCACCAAACCGATACCCATTTACTGGTTTACCAGGCCTACAAGCCAGCTATTGCCAATTACGCGATTAAGCATCAAACGCTGGGCGGGACAGATTTTAGCATGAACCGCATGTCGTGGATAAAGCCTAATTTTTTGTGGATGATGTACCGCTGCGGCTGGGCCGGAAAGGAAAACCAGGAGCGCGTTTTAGCAATTTGGATAACGAAGGAAAGCTTCGAACAAATATTAGCGCAAGCCGCGTTCTCATCCTTTGCGCAGGGGAATTATAGCACCCACGACGAATGGAAGAACGAACTTGCCACAAAAGAAATACGCTTGCAATGGGACCCTGACCACGACCCGCATGGCAATAAACTGGAGCGCCGCGCTATTCAACTGGGTTTAAAGGGCGATGTTTTAAAAGCGTTTACACAGCAGATCGCGTTTATTGAGGATATCACCGATTTTGTAAAGCAGCAGAAAATTCTGCTTGATGACGATCGTTTAGATGAATTGACGGTTCCGGTTGAAACTGTGTTCAGGCCAAGGGACGAAAGTTTGAATATGAAACTCGGTATAGCATAACCGTTCAACATAAACCCGGGCGAAGCGGAAACCCCACAGCCAGCGCCGGCATTGCGCGGTGGCGCGAGGAGTTGGAGTGCAGCACGGGAACAAACATTGATAGCAGCACTGGCAGTGCTTTTCAAAACAATCTTCCTGATTTGTTTTGGCTAAAGCCGGTTTTATAAACTTGCTATCCGTACCATAAATGGGACGGTAATAAATCCCCACGATGTCTTTGCCCTAAATTATCCGGTATAAACATTTCTAACTCATTGCCGTTGGCTTCAGCCAACGGGTAAGCAGGCTATCCGGAGGGCTTTAGCCTAAATCTCTTACAGCAGCACATTATTGCAGGCAGTTAGTTGATATTTATTTTCGATAATAATTCCATATCTTCGCAAAAAATAAATCTCAAACCGATGCTATTTCAAAAACATATCTCAACTTGTATGCAGCCCATGGGCGTGCAGGGGGATGGTTTTGCACCGGCTCAGTCATTCTCCGCTCCTGTTTAGCGTACCCGCTTAAACAGACGATCATCAAATTTTATTTATTATTGATTACAAGGCTTAACAGCCATTAATATATTTATGGACACTTTTTATACCATCGAAGAAAAGTATCTTCAGGCGGTGGAGGAGCGCTATTACGGCGAAATGCCTAAAAGCCTGCAACTGCTTAACGATATTATACAAACAGACCCGCTGTATGCCCGTGCGCATTACCAGTTGGGGCTGATATATTATTACAACATGGCCGATTACCAAACGGCCGGCTATCACCTGAAGTTATGCGCTGAACTGGAGCCGCAGTTTCCGGATGCTTATATACCCTATTTGCAACTGCTGGTATTTTTAAATATGGCTGCACAGGCCGGCGCTGTAAGCCAAAAGGCGTTGCAGGTGCCCGGTGTAGATCATGCTGCTGTTTACAAGCAGTTAGGTTTACTGGCCGAAAAAAGCGGCAACTGGACACAGGCATCCGGCATGTTCAGGAAGGCATTGCTGGCGGCAAGCAATAAGAAACAGGTAGATAATCTGGAAGAAAGCCTGGAGCGTATCGCCTTAAAAGTAAAATCGACCCGGGGCTATACCTATAGCCTGGCCGAATAAGTACCTCACCCTGCTCTCTCCAAAGGAGAGGGTTCTAAAAATTCTCTGAAACCCTCTCCCCTTTGGGGAGGGTTTGGGAGGGGTGTACTTAGTGTACTTTGTGGTTAAATTGCCACCAATGCAAAATCAGTGAGGCATTCAAAAATCATCGTCCAATTTTGTACTTTAGCCCCATCAAAACCACCGGAATGCTAAAAAACAAACTCACACTTTTTATTTTCATCGCATTGGTAGTTGGTGTAATTACCGGCTATCTGTACAACCTTAACGTAATAGACCAGTACAACAAAAAAATAAGTACGGCCGATGCCAACATCAAAGCCATAGACACCAAACTGGTGGAGATGAAAGATACTACCGTTGCCGAATTCAAGACCCTGAAAACGCAACGCGTAGCCGAAGTAAAGGTAAAAAAGGAGAACGACGGCATCCGCGAGGACAAGTTGGAAGGTTTCACTATTCTAAGCGATATTTTCCTTCGCCTCATCAAAATGATCGTAGCTCCGCTGGTGTTCACTACCCTTGTGGTAGGCGTAGCCAAGGTGGGCGATATTAAGGCGGTGGGCCGTATTGGCGGCAAAACGCTGCTTTGGTTTTTAAGTGCTACGCTGGTATCGCTGCTACTGGGTATGCTGCTGGTGAATATGTTTAAGCCGGGAATTACCATGCACATCCCGCTGCCGGATAGCCATTTGGGTACCGAAATTAAAAAGTCGGCCCTTTCATTAAAGGATTTTATCAGCCACGTAGTGCCGCGCAGCTTTACCGAATCGATGGCGAATAACGAGATCCTGCAAATCGTGATCTTCTCGATGTTCTTCGGGGTGGCTACCGCCGCCATTGGCAAGCAAGGCGAAATTGTGGTGAAAGCCATGGATGCTATCGCCCACGTTATCCTGAAAATTACCGGCTACGTGATGAAACTTGCCCCAATCGCCGTGTTTGGCGCTATTACGGCTGTTGTGGCTAAACAGGGTTTGGGCATCCTTTCAACTTATGCCATTTTCATCGGCGAGTTTTATTTTTCGCTGATATTGCTTTGGCTGGTGATCGTATTCGCCGGCTTTATGGTGCTGAAGGGCCGTACCTTTAAACTGGTGAATAATATAAAAGATGCTATGCTGGTGGCTTTCAGCACCTCGACAAGCGAGGCCGCTTACCCGCGCGTGCTGATTGAACTGGAGAAATTTGGCTGTAATAATAAGATAGTAAGCTTTGTACTGCCGCTGGGCTACTCGTTTAACCTGGATGGTTCGATGATGTATATGACCTTCGCGTCTATCTTCCTGGCGCAATCGTACGGGGTGCATCTATCCATTGGTCAGGAAGTCTCCATGCTACTGGTGCTGATGTTAACCAGTAAAGGTATTGCCGGCGTGCCGCGCGCGTCGCTGGTGGTTATAGCCGGTACCATCGCCATGTTTGGTATCCCGGAGGCTGGCTTAGGTTTATTGATTGGTATTGATCCGCTGCTGGATATGGGCCGGTCGGCTACCAACGTGCTGGGTAATGCCATGGCTACCGCGGTAGTAAGTAAATGGGAGGGCGAACTGGGCGAGGAAAAGGAAATGGAGATAGATATGTAGAAAGTCCGGAAGTCGGAAAGTCCGAAAGATGCAATATTAGTTCTGTCTTTCGAACTTTCCGCCTTTTCGAACTTCAGGACTAATTTCTATCTTTGCACCCTAAAATCTTCCGGACTTTCGGTCTTTTCTGACTTCCGGACCTTCTAAAGAGCATGAGCAACAAAAACAAAAAAATATTCCTGATAGCCAGTGTAACTATCCCATTTCTGCTGTATTCTATTTATTACTATGGCATTATGGTGAAGAATGCGCCGTATAAATTTTCAGAATTCGATCATATCAGCTTTCAGTATGGCACCGGCGATAGTTTGCTGAACAAATTTGAATCGAAGAGCGGTAATTACCAGTATGTTGATGACCGCGATTCGGTAAAGAAGATGTACCTGCGCCTGAGCAGTAACGACCTGCTATACCTGCACCGCAAGGCAGCCGACCTGGGTTTCTGGAATTTCCCGTCGGATGAGACCAACCCTTACAAGAAAAAGACCGGCCCTAAATCGCTACGTTATATTATTGAGTTTGGCTACAAGCGCAAAACCAAGCGCGTGGTATTTGATGCCGCCTTTGATGGTGATGCCCGCCTGAAAGATGCCAATGTAAGGCTGATCAAGGAGATCCAGCACGTGCTGGATGATACGCAGGAGAAGATGAAGAAGTAGCGGAGAAGTCCGCAAGCCAGGAAAGACCGAGAGTCCGGAAGTTGTTTTTGCTTACCGGCTTTTCGCATTAGCCCGTATGTAATTTTCCCACTTCCGGACTCTCGGTCTTTTCCGACTTTCGGACTTTTCTCAAAAGCTCTTGCTTTTAAGAAAACTAAACTCTATATTTGCACCTCGAAAATTTTAAAAACAAATAACTAATTAACAATGTACGCAATAGTAAGTATAGCCGGCCAGCAATTTAAAGTTGCTAAAGACCAGCAGATCTTTGTGCACCGCTTACAAGGAGATGAGGGCGCTAATATTGAATTTGACAACGTGTTATTAGCTGAAAACGAAGGCAAATTTAAATTAGGTGCAGACCTGAAAGGCGCTAAAGTATCGGCTAAGATCGTGTCGCATTTAAAAGGTGATAAAGTGATCGTTTTCAAAAAGAAACGTCGTAAAGGCTACAAAAAGAAAAACGGCCACCGTCAGCAGTTCACCAAGATCGAGATCACTGGTATCTCTTTATAATATCCACCAAAGTTTAACCCCCGAAGCTGTTAACCCGGCTTCATAAAGACATAAAAAATGGCACACAAAAAAGGGGCCGGTAGTTCACGCAACGGTCGCGAGTCGCACAGTAAACGTTTAGGTATCAAGATATTTGGTGGTCAGCCTGCAATTGCCGGTAACATCATCGTTCGTCAGCGTGGTACCCAACACAACCCGGGCCTGAATGTAGGCATCGGTAAAGATCATACCCTGTTCGCTTTAGCTGAAGGTATCGTAACCTTCAAAAAGAAAGCAGATAACCGCTCTTATGTATCGGTATTACCTGTTGAAGCTGCACCGGTTGCTGAAGTAGCAGCACCTGCACCAAAAGCTAAAACAGCAGCTAAGGCTGCCCCGGTTGCTAAGGCTGCCCCGGTTGCTGAAGCTGCACCAGTTGCAGAAGAAGCTGCTGAAGCACCAGCTAAAAAAGCACCTAAAGCTAAGGCAAAACCAGCCGAAGAAACTGAAGAAGCAGCACCTGCTGAGTAATTAGTTTTTAGCTAAATAATATTGAAGCCCTGCGGTATATTATTACCGCAGGGCTTTTTTTGTTGTTTTTATTTCTCCATCCCGTCATTGCGGGGGGATGGTTACCTTACATAGACCACTCTGCTTACGGGGGATCGTTCGTCGCTGCGCTTCCCTCAGGATGACGGCCCGATGATTCGCCCCTCAGCATGCCAGGGATTACCACGCTCTGCTTGCACTTATGGGTTGTATATCTCTCATATATTTCGAAACCCGCATACAAATCACCACATTATTTTGTTTTAAACTCCTTTGTTACAAACGGTAGTTTTTTCTGTCAATAAAATTAATTAGGTTTGGGAAACTAAACTCGTTTTTAATTTATTAAAACTCTGATCTTATTTAAAAACTAAACATGAAGGTATTTGTAAAAAAATCTATTGAACAATTAACGGCCTCGGCAGAAGGTGAAGGCACGCTGAAGCGAACGCTTGGCGCGGGCAGCCTTATTGCTTTAGGTATTGGCGCTATTATTGGCGCGGGCCTGTTCGTACGGACGGCCGCCGCTGCCGGTGAGCACGCCGGTGCCGCGGTAACCTTATCGTTTATTGTAGCGGCTATTGGTTGTGCGTTCGCAGGCCTTTGCTATGCTGAATTTGCTTCAATCATCCCAATTGCCGGCAGCGCGTACACTTACGCCTACGCCACCATGGGCGAACTTGTTGCCTGGGTAATTGGCTGGGCGCTGATATTGGAATACGCCTTAGGGGCCGCAACGGTTTCCATTAGCTGGAGCGAGTATGCCAATAAGCTCCTCGGGGGGAAAATACCCTACGAGTGGTGCCACTCGCCAATGGAATCTATCCTGGTAAATGGCCAAAGCGTACATGGTATCGCTAACTTACCTGCACTTGCTATCCTTGCAATACTTTCATTATTATTAATAAAAGGCACACAGGAATCAGCTTTGGTGAACGGTATTATCGTATTCATCAAAGTTGCTATCGTATTGGTATTTATCGCTATCGGCTGGCAATTTATTAACCCTGCCAACCACACGCCATATATCATCCCCGCTACTCAGCCTGATATTAAATTACCGGACGGTTCTACTTATTCGTATGCGCCTTTCTTCAATCATGGTTGGGGTGGTATCCTCAGTGGTGCCGGTGTAGTTTTCTTCGCATTTATCGGTTTCGATGCTGTATCAACAGCCGCGCAGGAAGCTAAAAACCCAAGCAGGGATATGCCAATTGGTATCCTTGGTTCGTTGGTGGTTTGTACTATCCTGTATATCCTGTTCTCGTGGGTATTAACTGGTGTTGCACCGTTCACCGATTTCATGAAGTCGGGTAAAGAAGCATCGGTAGCTTACGCGATCAGCACTTATATGCACGGTTACGGCTGGTTATCAACCATGGTTACTATCGCTATTTTGGCAGGTTTCTCTTCAGTTATCCTGGTGATGCTGATGGGCCAGTCGCGCGTATTCTACACCATGTCTAACGATGGCCTGTTGCCAAAGATCTTCAGCGATCTGCACCCTAAATTCCGCACGCCATACAAAAGCAATATGATCTTGTTCGTATTTGTTGGCGCCTTCGCGGCATTTGTCCCAGGCAGTGTTGCAGGCGATCTGACCTCGATAGGTACTCTGTTTGCCTTTATCCTGGTGTGTATCGGCGTCATTATATTACGCTATACCAATCCAACACTCAAACGTCCATTTAAAACCCCGCTGGTACCCATTGTACCAATTTTAGGTGCACTTATATGTGGTGGTATGATCTATGGCTTACCAAAAGAAACCCTTCTTAGTGCTTTTGGCTGGATGGTTCTTGGTTTGTTGATCTATTTTGGTTACAGCCGCAAGAACAGTAAACTGGGTAATATTGGCGATGTATTGCCAACCGCGTCAGATTTTGAGAAACAATAATTAAGAATATTCTCCAAGCAAAAAAGGTTCTGAGTATTCAGAACCTTTTTTGCTTTTATAGCTTTTTTACTTAGCTTTAAATAAGCTGCCAATAACCACTAAATACTACCACCTATGTTAGCCTTCGACCCTAAGCAGATCCTATCTGTTACCATGATCTTGTTCGCCATCATCGATATTTTAGGTGCTATACCTATCATTATCGACCTGCGGCAGCGTGTAGGCCATATCGAATCGGAAAAGGCATCGATAGCTGTATTGGTACTGATGGTGATCTTCTTGTTTGTAGGCGAGGAATTGCTGAACGTGATCGGGCTGGATATCCCCTCGTTCGCTATCGCCGGTTCGCTGGTGATATTTATTATCGCTATGGAGATGATATTGGGGATAAAAGTATTTAAGGAAGAGGTATCATCAACGGCGTCTATCGTTCCGCTTGCTTTCCCGCTGATAGCCGGAGCGGGCACCATGACCACGCTGCTGTCGCTTAAATCGCAATATCAAACACCCAATATTATTGTTGGTATTGTATTAAACACCATGTTTGTTTACCTGGTATTAAAAAATGTGAAGTACCTGGAAAGGTTATTCGGCCAAACCGGCATCAGCATATTGCGTAAAGCCTTTGGTATTATCCTGCTGGCTATAGCCATAAAGTTGTTCAGGAATAATACGCATTTGTAATATTTAAAGTACCCCGATAAAAGAACACCTGTTCCACAGGTTGAAAGATCAGTATTTATAACGTGCTTACCCGCGTACGTAACGCTTTTTAGCGCAGCCATAGCAATAATACCTGCGCAACGGCATCCAAAATAAAAGCGTTTTAACCAGCATTCCACGCGGAACACGGTAGTCTAAAGTTGATTTACATTTCCAGCACGTGGGAGTACGTTTGGCTTCATCCTTAATGCTGCTTTCTGAAGATATACTTGTCTCCATAACAATTGGGGTTAAATCGTTATTACTCAATAGTTAAAGCAAATATAATTCTTTATCAACACAACTTACAGGAATATTAATAATTTAACATATTCATAAAAATGAAGGGTAATAACCCTATTTAATTAATAGAAAAACACAGGAGGCGACTGCCCTTAAAATTATCATAATTGCAAATGATATTTTGACAGATAATATCCTAAAAAACACCACTTATAGGCTTATTAAATACATATATCAATAATCTAAAAATTCTGTTAAAACCGCTTATTCTCGCTATAATCCATCGTTTTAATGGATTACTTTAATTAAAAAAACATATCCTCCGCTATATTAAATTACTATTTTAGCAGCCCACTACACGCAGGATATGTCGGTAATCATATTAACGTTAATTATACTCATCGGGGCATATGCTGCCGGTTTGCTGGGTTCATTAACCGGGCTTGGTGGTGGCTTTGTCATCATTCCGCTGCTTACACTGGGGTTACATGTTAACATACATTACGCCATTGGCGCATCGCTGGTATCGGTTATCGCCACCTCGTCGGGCGCTGCGGCGGCTTATGTAAAAGAGGGGATCACCAATATTCGCATCGGGATGTTTCTTGAAATTGCTACAACCGTTGGCGCCATGGCCGGGGCAATGCTGGCACTGCATATCCAAACACACTATATCGCTATACTTTTTGGGCTGATACTGGCTTATTCGGCCATCATGTCGTTTGTAAAAAAGGTGCAGGTAGTATCGGCCGAAGGCAGCCAGGCTGCGGGTGCACTAAAATTGAACGGCACCTACCCTACCCCTGCCGGGCCGGTAAAGTATGGTGTGCGCAACGTTGGCGGCGGCTTTTTAATGATGATATTTGCCGGCATGATATCGGGCCTGCTGGGCATTGGCTCAGGCGCGTTAAAGGTAGTAGCCATGGATACCATTATGCGCATCCCGTTTAAGGTATCAACTACTACCAGCAATTTTATGATAGGCGTTACCGCGGCAGCCAGCGCGGTTGTTTATCTGCAACGCGGTTACATAAGCCCTGATATTTGCATGCCGGTAGTAATAGGCGTTTTATTAGGCGCGCTAAGCGGATCGAAGATACTGGTACATACCGGTTCATCCAAATGGGTGCGCTGGGTGTTTACTATTGTTGTTAGCGTATTAGCCGTGCAAATGATCTACAACGGCATAACCGGTAAAATATAAATATGAACCAGCAACCCAACTTTAAGGATACGGATATGCAGGCCATTATTGGCTGGGTATTGCGCCTGGGCGTAATTATATCAATGGCGGTTGTTGTTTTTGGTGGTGTGGTTTATTTATACCGCCATGGCCACAGTATCCCCAACTATTCTACATTTACAGGTGTACCCGGTTTTGTACATCCATCAGGTATTATCAGCGGTATCATGGCTTTCAGGGGAAGGTCTATCATACAGGCCGGCATTATCCTGCTGGTTGCAACACCTGTTCTGCGGGTGTTATGCTCGTTCGTCGGCTTTATTTTAGAGAAGGATCATATGTACACCCTTATTACACTTGTGGTGTTACTTATCATTTTTATCAGCATGCTTAGCGGCTACGCGGGTTAATTAACCCCTGTTACCCTTTTCATATCATCGCTGTTACCAACCGAATGCTTGCGCGACGCCTTAACCGTACTTTTACCAAAACGCCAGGTAAAACTTAAGCTGCCTATGCGCGTTTCCTTTTTATCATACCCCATCATACTCAGGTTAGCGTATTCGGTACTGTACCGGTCGCGTTCGGTATTGAAAGCGTCTTTTAGCGTAAAGCTCAGGGTAGCCTGCTTGCCGAAAAGTTTTTTGCTGATACTTGGCGTTGCATAGTACGATGCCCGGTAATGATAAATAGCATAAAACGTTGGCACTTCATACTGCGCGGCCAGGTTGATCATCACATCGCCCGGAAGGATAAATTGTTGATTTAACTTAAAAATAGCATCGGTGGTCCCCTGGTCAAGCTTACCGGCGTAGTCGGTATAGTGCTGATAGCTGGCATCCACATTTATGTTGATGTTCCACCAGTTGTTTAATTCTACAGGCGCGTCAAAGGTTATACCGTAAACATGGGCCGTTTTAAGGTTCATTTTGCCCACCATAAAAATGCCGGTGGCATCGTTTTGAGCAAAGTAAGTAAAGTTGTTAAAGTCGCGCGTAAAGGTGGCATACAGGCTGCTGGTGTACTTGCCTTTGTAAGTATGCGCAAACTCAATCTTATCCTGGTAAGCTGGCTTTAAATAGGCGTTGCCGCTGGTCAGATCATACCTGTCCTGGAAAGCGATGATGGGGTTCAGTTCCTGGTAAACAGGCCGGTCAATACGGCGGTTGAAGTTGAACGACAACAGATGATCGGCACTGGCATGATAATTCAGCATCAGTACCGGGAAATAATCGGTGTAATTACGCACTACCTGATGCTTTTCGTCGATGGTATTGGCGTCGGAATGGGTGTGCTCAACACGCAGGTCTATTTGATAATCGAACTTTTTTGATGGCGTAGCGATATAGTTGATATACGCGGCGGTAATATTCTCGGTGTATTTAAACTGGCTGCTCAGAATATCGTTTTGGTAGTGCACACCATCAATAAGTTTATCAAACTGCTGCGAATTATCGCTATTGGTATATACCGATTTTAAACCAGCTTCCAGGCGCAGTTTTTTAGATACCGGATTTACATAATCAACCCGGCCCGAAACATTTGTGATGCGCGTAGGCGCATAATTAATATAGTACGAAGGTGGACTTGTAAAACCGGTATTGGCGTAGTATATAATACTGTTCAGATCTTCGGCCGAGGTGCGGTTGTAAATACTATAGTCCGCATCTGCCGACAGGATCTGATCGCTATACCCCAGCTTACCGTTATAATTTAAGTTGTAGGTGATGTTATTGATGCGTTTGTTAAGTATGGAGGCCGTGGTCAATGTAGAATCGGGGATGGAATTGTTAGAGATTGACGACGCTGTATTTTTATGCAGAAAACTGTTATTGAATGAGCCAACAATTAAAAGGCCTAAGGTATGAGTGGCATCGATATTATAATCGGCGCCGGCATTATAACTGCCCGAATAAGTTTTTTGGCTGTTATAATAATCCACATCAAACTTAGTGATGGCACCAACATAACGATGGGTGAGGATGGTATGATCGGTATTGTAATCGTTAAAATTCATCCCGCCGAAAAAATTCAGTTTGCCCGAACGGTAATTTAAATTGATACCCGAGCCAAAACGATTGAAGTTACCACGGCCCACACTTGGCGAAACCGAGCCGTTAAAGCCATCGCCCTGGCCTTTTTTCAGGATGATGTTGATCAGTCCGCCCGCGCCTGTGGCTTCGTATTTGGCTGATGGATTAGCGATGAGTTCAACCTGGCTGATGCTTCCAATTGGCAGGTTTTGCAACTGTTCGGCAAGGTCAGCAGGCGATAATTTTACCATACGGCCATTGATAGCAATGCCTGCCTTTTGAACACCTTTTAAAAACACCTCGCCATCGTGGCCCACCCGCACGCCCGGCGCCGATCCCAATACATCCAGCACACTGATGCCGCTTGATAAGCCGCCTTTTTCGATATTCAAGACGATCTTATCCGGCCGGTTTTCGATATACGCTGTTTTATTGGTGATCACCACTTCCTTTAGGGCTATGGATTTGATCAATTTGATAGTCGGGACTGTAACGGGCGTTGAGTTACCAACGACAAAGGCCGCTGAAGATCGCGTTTGATAACCGCTATAATTTACGCTGATGATGTAAGTGCCGGCGGGTATGTTATGGAATTTAAAAAAGCCATCGGCAGCAACCACACTGGTATTAATAAGCACCGAATCACGTTCGCGGATAATGCTTACCGCGGCAGCTAAAGCCATACTGTTATCCTGCAATACTACCTGCCCCTGCACATCCGAAAATTTATTTTGTGCTTTGGCGTTAGTGTATAGCAATAAAAATACGCTTGCGGTAAGGCAGCCGAACAGTAACTTCATTAAATGCCAGTGTAGAGGTGTTTTATGCTTTAATATATTAATTTGTCTCAATATAGTAACATAATTAATACATTGCGACAGGTCAGTTAAGGGTTTATACGTTTGGCCGCATTTTAAGTTGCCTGCTGCAAATATAATTATTTATGCATACAGGTATAATTATTAAACGGGCGTATAATTTTTTAAGTTTGCAGCCTAAATTATAACAGGAATGAGAAGACCGTTTGCTTTGTTTTTCAGCTTATTACTTGCATCTGCCGCATTCGCGCAAACCGAACCTGCAAACTATGCAGCGGTTATGGGCAAGTTTAAACTTTTCTTTAACGGCAATAAACCCGATAGCATCTATAATAAATTATTCGGCCCCGAAATGCAGGCCGGACTAAAGCCTGAACAGGTAGCGCAATTGAAAACGCAGTTGGGTACGCTTAATCAAACCACATTTGTAAGTTTTACCGAGCCGACAGCCATTTATAAAGCGGCTTTTCAAAACGGCGAACTGATGCTGAGCCTTTCGCTTAACAAAAGCAACAAAATGATTGGCCTGGGCTTAACACCGGCACAGGCGCAAACCGCAGCCAAAGCCGCTGCCGATGACCCCAATATCGTCGAAAGCCCTGTATCATTAAAAGTATTCACCGGCAATATATCGGGTACTTTGGCCCTGCCTAAAAATGTTAACGGCAAGGTACCGGTTGTACTGATCATCGCCGGATCGGGCCCTACCGACAGGGATGGCAACAGCACCCTTGGCGTTAGCGGCAATACCTACAAAATGATGGCAAGCGCGCTGGGTAAAAATGGTATTGCCAGCCTGCGTTATGATAAACGCATGATAGGCCAAAGTACCACAACCACCAAAGAGAAAGACCTGCGTTTTGAGGATTATGCCGATGATGCCATTGCCCTGGTTGGCATGCTGAGCAGCGATGCCCGCTTTAGCAAAGTGATTGTTATGGGGCATAGCGAAGGCTCGCTGGTGGGGATGATGGCCTCGGCCGATCAGCCCGTGGCTGCCTTTATATCGCTGTCTGGCGCTGGCGACCGTGCCGATAAGATCCTGACCGATCAGATGAAATCGAAACCTGACTTTGTGCAGGAAGCCTTTAAAACTATTATGGATAGCTTAAAACGCGGCAAGTTTACCGACCGTGTAGATCCATCATTATACGCGCTTGCGCGTCCAAGTGTGCAGCCCTACCTGTTATCGTGGATGATGCACGACCCTATCCGCGAGATCAAAAAGTTGAAGATACCGGTACTGATTGTACAAGGTACTACCGATATACAAATAGGCGTTGCCGATGCAGAGAAATTAAAAAAGGCCAAGTCGGATGCTACGTTGTTGATCATCCCCGGCATGAATCACGTTTTAAAGGAAGCCCCTGCAGATAGGGAAAAAAATATAGAAACTTATAAAGACCCCAACCTGCCGCTAAAGCCTGAGTTGGTTACAGGAGTGGTTGGGTTTATTAATAAGTTGAAGTAGCTTACCGAAATTCACCAGCACGTCATTACGAAGAACGAAGCAATCTCTACGCAAATAGGGCAGTATTCATATGAGTCTGTTTAAACTATTGTTGTACGGTTTATTTTATTTAGATAGATTTGTATAAACAGTTAAGATTGCGCAATGGAACTGATTATTGATTTTGATAAAATTGAAGACCCTGGTAAAAAAGAATGGCTATTACGCACTTTAAAACTAATGGGCATAGATTTTCAGGCCACTGAAAAACCTCAAACAATTGATCAGTACAACAAAGAGCTTGAGCAAGGTTATGCTGAAATTAAGAAGGGAAACTTTATAACAGCTGAAGATTTGAAGATACAAGCGCGTAAATGGTAGTTGTTTGGGAAAAAAAGGCAACGAAGGAATTACACAAAGCCTATTTGTATATTTTACTGGAATCGTTGCAAAATGCCGAAATGGTTCGTGATGACATTATCGACCACACCATAAATTTGGCAAAAGACCCCGAGAAATATCCCCTTGATAAATTCAAAAAAGACAATGACGGCACATGGCGTGCTTTCGAAGTACATCACTACCGCATATCATATCGGGTAACTACAGATGAAATTAGTATTGTTCGTTTAAGGCATACCAGCAGATCTCCTTTAGCTTATTAACGCGTCCACGCCCCCAGCAATCGCCTGATCACAATGATCTCGGCAATATGGTAAGCATTATGATCGGCAATTTGCAAAGCCTCGCGTAAAATGCTTTGCCCATCGCCATGCGGGATATGCGCGTAGATATTACCATCCTGCAATAATGCAATAAAGGCTTCCTGGTCATCCTCAATTTGTTTTACCGATCTTTTCCAGGCCGCGTCATCGGCGGGCGCGATCTCTTTAGGCCAATAATCATCAGGCCATTTTGGCGATTGGTGGTTGCCGTCTTTGCTAAACTCCAGCATATCCCATTGTGCAATGCGGATGTGTTCAACCAGTTGCCAAATGGTATATGGCAGTCCGCCTGCTTTGGCGCCACGCAGTTCGGGTGGCAGGCCGGCTAATGCTGTTTTCAAGTCGGCATGGGCGTTGCCGCCTTTTAATAAGTTGGTGAGTTCGGTGATCAGGATATCATGCTTTTCCATATCGGTATCAACAATAATTTAGCTTAAAGGTTGCCAATTTTTATTTAAGAAATGCGCATTGGTTAATATTTGCGTTTAAATTTCTAAGTTTATAACGCTAATTTAATCTTGAAGAACGGTGATCAAAAAACTTATTCCCTTAGCTTTAATGGCCCTGCTTGCCTACAGCTGCAAAAAGGATATGAACAGTACCGACGAGTCGGCCAAGGACAATGATGCCTTTACCGCTTACGAAGGCCATTTCCTGGATGCTTTGTGGAAGCTAAACCCCGATTGGGCCAGCGATGTGGGTTACCATAAGTACGATAGCGTACTGGTTATCCCCAACCCGGCCAGCCGCTCAGCTTTGATCGCTTTTACCAAGGTGCAGATGGATTCGCTGGCTAAGTATAATCCCGGTACACTTTCTGAAGGCAACCGTATGGATTACAAGCTGATCCAAAATCACCTGGATGCCACCCAATGGGCTATTCAGCAGGAAAAATCCTATGAATGGAACCCAGGCAATTACAATGTCATCAATACCTTCGCCCGCATCCTGAACGAAAATTATGCCCCATTGCCAAAACGCCTGCGCAGCTTCTATCAGCGTATGGCTAATATCCCGGCTTATTATAAAGAGGCACAAAAACAGATCAAAAATCCCGTGCCCGAACTGACTACTTTGGCATCAGAACAAATGAGCGGTGGTGTGAGTGTAATAGAAAAGGATTTTGCCGATTCGCTGAAGAAAACCAATATCCCCGAAGCCGAGCAAAAGCTGATGCTGGCCCGTGCGCAGGCATCGGCCAACGTAATAAAAGACTTTGCCCAGTGGCTTAAAACCATGAAGAATGACAAGCCCCGCAGCTTTCGCCTGGGTAAGGAACTGTACGAGGCTAAGTTCAAATTCGATATTCAATCGGCGGGTACCGCGCAGCAATTGTATAACGCCGCTGTGGAGCGTAAAAAGGAACTGCACGGCAACATGACCAAAATAGCGGTAAAGCTTTGGCCAAAATACTTCGGCAAAGCGCCAATGCCAAAGGATACGCTCGACCTGGTTCGCCGCATGATCGATACCCTATCGGTAAAACATGTGAAGCCTGATGAATTCCAATCGGCTATTGAGAAGGAGATCCCGCAGTTGGTATCATTCATCAAAGCTAAAAACCTGCTGACGCTGGATGACAGCAAACCGCTGGTGATCCGCAAGGAGCCGGCTTATATGGCGGGCGTGGCCGGTGCGTCGGTAAGTTCGCCGGGGCCGTACGATAAAAACGGAAATACCTACTACAACGTCGGCAGTTTGGCCGGATGGACACCTGAAAAAGCTGAAAGCTACCTGCGTGAATACAACCAGTATATTTTACAGATCCTTTGCATTCACGAGGCCATTCCTGGCCATTATACGCAATTGGTTTATGCCAATAAAGCGCCAAGTATGATCAAATCCATACTGGGCAATGGCGCGATGATAGAGGGCTGGGCCGTATACACCGAGCAGATGATGCTGGAGGCAGGTTTCGGCAATAACGAACCCGAAATGTGGCTGATGTGGTATAAATGGAACCTGCGCTCGGTATGCAATACCATTGTTGATTACAGCGTGCACACCGGCACTATGGATAAGGATGCCTGCGTAAAATTCCTAACCCGCGAGGCTTTCCAGCAACAGGCCGAAGCCGAAGGCAAATGGCGCCGGGTAAGCGTAACCAGCGTGCAACTCACCAGCTATTACAGCGGCTATAAAGAGATCGTAGATCTGCGCGATGCCTGGAAGCAAAAGATGGGTGATAAGTATAACGTAAAGGATTTTAACGAGAAGTTTTTGAGCTACGGCAGCGCACCTGTTAAGTTTATTAAGGAAGCGATGCTGGCTAAAACTACAACAGAAGCCAAGTAAGCGTTAAGGTTTCATCCTATCAATTAAACTTGATAAAAAGTTAACAATAAAATCGGGATGAATTATTTAAATGTATGTATGTTTGTACAAAGTTTATAACATTTGACCAAAACATCATGATCAAAAAATCGCTTTCGCTTATTTTACTGGTATCTTTTTTTGTTGCAGCACGTGCCCAGCAATATAACATCGGCACTTATAACTTGCGCTATGCCAACAAGGCCGACTCTACCGCCGGCAATGGCTGGGGCGACCGCTACCCGGTAATAGCCAACCTCATCAAGTTCCAGGACCTGGACATCTTTGGCACACAGGAGGGTTTGTACCCGATGCTGAAGAACCTGAACGATAGCCTGCCGGGCTATAAGTGGATAGGTATCGGCCGCGATGGTGGTGAAAAAGGCGAACACTCGGCCATTTTTTATAAAACATCAAAATTTAAGATCCTGAAAAGCGGCAGCTTCTGGCTATCCCCTACCGATACCGAACACCCCAATGTAGGCTGGGATGCCGCGCTGACCCGCGTTTGCACCTGGGCACAGGTAAAGGATATTAAAACGGGTTTTGTATTCAACTTTTTCAACGTGCATATGGACCATGTGGGCGTAGTGGCCCGTCGCGAAAGCGCTAAACTGATCATGGCCAAAATGAAGCAAATGGTTGGCGGTATGCCCAGCATCCTGACGGGAGATTTCAATGTCGACCAAAACTCTGAAGCCTACAAAACCATTAACGATGCCGGCCTGCTAACCGATTGCTATACGCTATCGCCTGTTAAGCTGGCCGGTAATAACACATTCAACGGCTTTAATATCAACATTAAAAACACCGGTGCGCGTATCGATCATATCTTTATCACCAAAGAATTTAAGGTGAACCGCTACGCGGTGCTGACGAATACCTTTAACGGGCATGTACCGTCAGATCATTACCCGGTAGTGGTGGCGTTAAGCCATTAGTTAATGGTTCATAGATCATGGTTCATGGCATTTGGAAGTTCTATGAACTATCAACCATGAACCATGAACTTTAAAAAATTATCTCCAATACCCTTGTACCCACACATAACCATGACGGCGGTGATCCCAATGGCCCGGAACCCATACGGCATGCGGGCGTGGCGGAGCGGCCCAATAGCCACCATGCCAGGCATAAGTACGACCGCTTGGGCGCCAGTCTTCATCAACCCAAACGTGTGCCGGCGATGGTGCCGGCGGGCGGCGTACAACTACTCTATTTACAGGGCGGCCTAAGCGCGCCCTTATTACTATCTGTGCTTCGCTCACATTAACGGCGGCTGTTAATGCAGCTGCTACCATTAAACTTTTCCAAACGGTTTTCATAGTATGTTTTTAATTTGTTTAAGTATATGACAAAGGAAATGCCGAACGGTTTAAAATATTTTTATTAGTGATTTCATAGATCAGGAATGATTTCACAGATTTTTACAATGAACTATGAACCATCAACTATGAACAATTATTATCTTCGCTCCTATGTCGCCAGTTGAAGCCCAAAAACGTATTGAAGAATTATCGGCCGAGTTAAGACAGCACACTTATAACTACTATGTGCTGGCCATGCCCGTTATATCCGACTTTGAATTTGATAAAAAATTAGAAGAACTTGCCGGTTTAGAGCAGCAATTCCCCGAGTTTTTATCGCCAGATTCGCCTACGCAAAAGGTGGGCGGCGATATCACCAAGGAGTTCCAGACGGTGCGCCATCGCTGGCCAATGCTGTCGCTGGGCAATACCTACAACACACAGGAGCTGACCGATTTTGATCAGCGCATCCGCAAGGCCATTGGCGATAATTTTGAATACGTGTGCGAATTGAAGTTTGATGGCCTGAGCATGAGCCTTACCTATCACAATGGCGAATTACTGCGCGCCGTTACCCGTGGCGATGGTGTTCAGGGTGATGACGTAACGGCCAACGTCCGCACAATACACAGCGTGCCTAAAAAGCTGAAACCCGGCAATTACCCCGACGAGTTTGAGATCCGGGGTGAGGTATTTATGCACCTGAAGGCCTTTGAGCGGCTGAATAACGAACGCGTAGAGAACGGCGAAGTACCTTATGCCAACCCGCGCAATTTTGCGTCGGGCACGGTAAAACTGCAGGACAGTACCGAGGTAGCCAAACGCCCACTGGATTGCTTTCTCTACTTTCTGTATACCGAAAAGCAGGTATTTAAAACACACTGGGAAAGCCTGCAGGCAGTTAAGGACTGGGGTTTCCATGTGAACGACCATAACAAGCTTTGCAAAAACCTTGACGAGGTGCTGGAGTTTATTGCCCGCTGGGATAAGGACCGTTACGGCCTGAGCTACGATATTGACGGCATTGTGATCAAGGTAAACAACTACAGCCAGCAGCAGGAATTGGGATTCACAGCCAAATCGCCGCGCTGGGCTATATCCTATAAATTTAAAGCCGAACGGGTAGAGACTGAATTACTGGCGGTGACCTACCAGGTTGGTCGCACCGGGGCAGTTACGCCTGTGGCCAACTTAAAACCGGTGTTACTGGCCGGCACCACCGTTAAACGCGCTACCCTGCACAATGCCGATGAGATAACCGAACGCCTGAAACTGCACGAGCATGATACCGTGTATGTAGAGAAGGGCGGCGAAATTATCCCGAAGATCATCAGCGTTAATTTGGATAAGCGCCAACCTGGCGCTGCGCCTATACAATATGTAACACATTGCCCGGTTTGCGGCACATTGCTTGAGCGTAAAGAGGGCGAAGCGGCCTCGTACTGCCCTAATGATGAGGGCTGCGCCCCGCAGATCACCGGGAAGATGCAGCACTTTATCGGTCGCAAAGCCATGAACATTGATGGGCTTGGCGATGAGACCATTAATACTTTATATACAAAAGGCTTCATCGGCCACATTGCCGATCTGTACGACCTATATAAACGTGCGGACGAATTAAAGCAGATGGACCGCTTCGGCGAGCAATCCATCAATAACATGCTGGATGGTATTGAAAAATCCAAGCAGATGCCTTTTGAGAAGGTGCTTTTCGGTTTGGGGATCCGATACGTAGGCGAAACCGTAGCTAAAAAACTGGTAGCGCATTTTAAAACCATCGATAATTTGATGGCCGCATCACTTGAAGAACTGACCACTACCGATGAAATAGGCGAACGCATTGCCCAAAGCCTGATCGAATACTTTGCCGACCCGCAGCACCGTGAGCAGATAGAAAAACTGCGCGCCCATGGCCTGCAATTGGTTGCCGATGATAAACCTGTTGAACTGGCCAGCGATAAACTGGCGGGCAAAAGCTTCATCATATCGGGCACGTTCGAAATGTCGCGCGATGAGTTGAAGGATATTATTGAAGCCAACGGCGGTAAGATATTGGGCAGCATATCGGCTAAACTGAACTACCTGGTAGCTGGTGATAATATGGGGCCGGCGAAGCTGGAGAAAGCCACTAAACTGAATATCCCTATTATTAGCGATCAGGAGTTGATGGAGATGATCGGATAAATCGCCCCCGCGTTTCTACACCACGTCATTGCGAGCGATAGCGAAACATCCCAAATTAGCAGAACGGTCATACAATACACATCTATTACCCGGGGATGTTTCGCTATCGCTCAACATGACGTAGATAGGGGAAATACTTCGCAATGACGTAAACAAAATAAACGTATCTTACCCATGCAATTCCGCTTAGCCACTTTCAATGATATCCCCGAACTGCAAAAACTCATCGCGCTATCCGTTCGGGGTTTAAGCACTCAATATTATACGCTTAACCAAATTGAAAGCGCCATAAAATACATTTTCGGGGTGGATAGCCAGTTAATTACCGATGGCACCTATTATGTATTGGAAAAGGACGGCATTCCTGTAGCCTGCGGTGGCTGGAGTAAACGGAACACACTATACGGCGGCAATCAATATAAGGAAAAGGAAGATCCGCTGCTTGATCCCGCTACCGATGCAGCCCGTATCCGGGCATTC
Source organism: Mucilaginibacter mali (assembly GCF_013283875.1). Classification (NCBI taxonomy): domain Bacteria; kingdom Pseudomonadati; phylum Bacteroidota; class Sphingobacteriia; order Sphingobacteriales; family Sphingobacteriaceae; genus Mucilaginibacter; species Mucilaginibacter mali. The sequence goes on along the minus strand of NZ_CP054139.1, from coordinate 1,361,693 downwards.
TTTGTTCACCCTAATTATGCCCGGCAAGGTATTGGCCGCAAAATGATGCAGGTATGCGAGGACGCCGCAATTGCCGCCGGTTTTAAGAACTTTGAACTGGGTGCTACCTTACCCGGTGTACCTTTATATGAAGCAATGGGGTACATTGCCCTAAAGCGTGTTGACGCGCCGATGCCTGATGGCGAAACATTGGGCATCGTAAAAATGCGTAAAGACATATCTGCTTAAAATTTCTCTTCTATCCCCAAACCAAATAACGCGAAATCATATTTTACAGGGTCTGTCGGGTCGAATTTCTTCAGGCGTTCGGTTAGTTCAACGGCGGTTTGCCAGTCGGTTTGTTTGCGACTGATGAGGTTGAGTTTGCGGGCAACACGGTCCACGTGCAGGTCGCAGGGCATAATGAGGTCGGCGGGTTTAATTTGATTCCAGATGCCAAAATCGACGCCGTGGTTATCCTTGCGTACCATCCAGCGCAGGAACATGTTAAGGCGCTTGCAAGTTGACTTTTGCGATGGCGATGATACGTGTTTTTTGGTGCGGTGTGGGTAGTCTGGTAAACTAAAAAAATATTGGCGAAAATGATTAAGCGCAGCTTCTACCGCAGTATTAGTTTGTGCCTGTATTACTGACATTCTTGTCAGGGATCCTTCGCTATCGCTCTGGATGACGGTCTGGTTAGGAATAAATGCATCCTCCAAACTCTCGAAGTGCTCATAATGATATCTGAAGAACGCGATAAAATACAGCGTATCAATATCGTTAAAAGTCCGGTGCTTGAATTTCAGGAGTTTTTTAAGATCAGGCTCCTGGTGATTCATGATGAAATCGTAAGGGGCACCATCCATCAGGGCTATCAATTCCTTACATTTATTAATGATGGTAACCCGCTGCCCCCAGGCCAGTGTAGCTGCCCAAAAGCCCATGATCTCGATATCCTGCTTTTGGGTGAATAGATGCGGGATGCTTACCGGATCGTTCTTAATAAAATCAGGCTGGTTGTATTGGGCAACTTTAGCGTCGAGAAAGGCTTTGAGATTAAGCCCCCCTGCCCCCTGAAGGGGGAGTTCTATGCCGGCTTTTTTAGGCATAATTAATAGATACGGTCGTTATTTGAATTTATCATCTCTATTATCACGTCAAACCTCTCAGCTATAGGTTCGCCATCAAGGCTATCATACGATTTAAAAATGCCTGGCTTTTTTCTGCTAAAACCGATCATATGGCTAGCTAAAAGGAAATCGGAAAACCCTATAAAATCCTTATCTGAATAATGGCTTTCAAACTCTTCAACTATCATATCCAGAGGCCAAAAAGTGAACATATGTTCCTGCCAATCTAGATCAGCAAAACCATTGGCCTGTAAATAGAACTCTTTAAAATCTTGCGGAAACTTGAAATTCAAAATGGTTTCAACATTTTCTATTTCAGCACCAGAGGCCGGAGGATTTAATTTTACACCCTCCGACTGCCATTTTGATAAAACATTCTGGATCCAGTTTTCCATGCTTCAGTTTCTATTCCCCCTTTAGGGGGCCAGGGGGTTTAACTTAGCGCTTGCTTTAAATCATCCAGCAGATCTTCTACATCCTCTACCCCTACGCTCAGGCGTAGCAGGTTATCGGTTACACCTACGGCTTCGCGCACCTCTTTGGGGATGGATCCGTGGGTCATGCTTACGGGGTGGTTCATCAGCGATTCCACACCGCCTAATGATTCGGCCAGTGTGAATACTTTAAATGAACCGGCAACGCGGAAGGTTTCCTTCAGGTCGGCACCTTTCAAGGTGATGGAAATCATCCCGCCGAAATCGCGCATCTGCTTTTTGGCTATCTCGTGGTTAGGATGATCGGTAAAACCCGGCCAGTAGATCTTATCAACCCTTGGGTGTGTTTTTAAAAATTCGGCAATGATGCGGCCGTTCTCGCAATGGGCCTTCATGCGCAGGTGCAGGGTTTTGATACCGCGCAACACCAGGAAGCTGTCCATTGGTCCGGGCGTAGCACCGCAGGCGTTGTAGATGAACCAAAGGCGTTTGTACAAGTCTTCATCGTTCATCATCAGGGCTCCCATTACCACATCGCTGTGGCCGCCAATATATTTGGTTACCGAGTGCATCACAATGGTTGCACCCAGGTCCATCGGGTTTTGCAGGTATGGCGAGGCGAAGGTATTATCTACCACCAGCATCAGGTTTTTCTCCTTAGATATTTTGGCTATCGCTTCGATATCCACCACCTGCATGGTTGGGTTGGTTGGGGTTTCTATCCAAACCAGTTTGGTTTTCTCGTTAGTGTATTGGCGGATGATCTCCGGGTTGGACAGATCGAGGAAATGAAACTTGATGCCGTAGTTAGCATAGATCTTGGTAAAGATACGGTACGAGCCGCCGTACAGGTCGTTACCGGTAATCACCTCATCGCCGGGGGCCAGCAGCTTCATCACGGCATCGGTAGCGCCCATGCCGCTGGAAAAAGCCAATCCATACTTAGCGTTTTCCAAGGCTGCCAAACAATCCTCCAGCGCCTTGCGGGTGGGGTTAGTGCCACGCGAGTACTCGTAGCCCTTATTATCCCCCGGCTCGCGCTGCCAGTAGGTTGATGTTTGATATATAGGTGTCATTACCGCCCCTGTTGTAGGGTCGGGCTCTTGTCCGGCGTGGATTGCTTTGGTTGCGAATTTCATCTTTTAGTTGATTAAGTTGGATTAAGTTGATTGAGTTGAAACAAGTTAATTGGTATGGCTAAGTTAATGTTAACCCGATTCTACCTAATCAACTGCTCACTTATCAACTAATCTTCCGATTTCTTCTTCTTTAAATATTGAATATAACCGTTAAGTATCTTTAAACAATTATCGTGATCTACTTTAAACAGTTGTAAGGTTGCTTCTGAAATAAGCTTATCATCAAATGCAATTATCATATGATCAAGTGTTTCAGACAATGAGCCACGAGCAAGTATACAAAAGCGGATATTATCCTGATAATGAAACCGTCCATGTCCCTCAGCAATATTATTACCGATAGACCGGGATGATCGGATAATCTGATCTGTTAATCTATACTTTTCTTCAGCCGGGAAAGTTTTAGCTAATTCGGTTATCCAGTTTCTTATCTTTCTCGATTGCTTCCATGCTTCAAGTTCAGTAAATGAGGCCATTGCGTGTGATGTATTTAATTGCTATTTCTAAGAACTAACTATTCACTAAATCGAACTCAATCAACCTAATCAACTAAAAGCTTAATATGCTCTTGCAAAAAGGACGCGTTGTGTACTTGGCTTACCTGTCAATATACACTTACCTTCTTCCTGCTTGTTGTTCAAAGGTATGCAACGGATTGTTGCCTTAGTTTCATCTTTTATTTTTTGCTCGGTTTCCGGCGTGCCGTCCCAATGGGCTGATACGAAGCCTGGCTTCTCGTCGAGGATACGCTTAAAATCATCGTAAGTATCTACCTCGGTAGTATTCTCTACACGGAAGTTTAATGCCTTTTGGTAGATATTCTGCTGGATCTCTTCCAGTAAGCGTTCGATGGTATCAGCCAAGCCTTCCTGCGCGGTGGTCTCCTTGGTTTTGGTATCGCGACGGGCCAGTTCTACCGTTCCGTTCTGCATATCCCGACTGCCGATGGCCACACGCAGTGGAACGCCCTTTAACTCGTACTCGGCAAACTTAGCGCCCGGACGATGAGTGTCGCGGTTATCAAACTTAACAGAAATACCTTTGGCTTTTAACTCCTTGCTCAGGCTTTTTACATACTCGCTGATGTTATCCAGCTCTTCCTGGTGCTTGTAGATCGGCACTACAACTACCTGTATAGGGGCCAGTTTTGGTGGAAGCACTAAACCGGCATCATCAGAGTGCGCCATGATCAGCGCGCCGATCATACGGGTGGATACGCCCCATGAAGTAGCCCAAACAAAATCCTGCACGTTTTCCTTATTGGTGAACTTCACATCAAAGGCCTTAGCGAAGTTCTGGCCCAAAAAGTGTGATGTACCGGCCTGCAGGGCCTTACCGTCTTGCATCAGCGCTTCGATGCAATAGGTATCCAGCGCGCCGGCGAAGCGTTCGTTAGGAGTTTTGCGGCCTTTTACTACCGGTAGTGCCAGCCAGTTTTCGGCAAAATCGGCATATACCTCAAGCATTTGCTCGGTTTCGGCAATGGCTTCTTCAGCGGTAGCGTGGGCGGTGTGCCCCTCTTGCCATAAAAACTCGGTGGTGCGTAAAAACATACGGGTACGCATTTCCCAGCGCACCACGTTGGCCCATTGGTTACAAAGTATCGGCAGGTCGCGGTACGATTGGATCCAGCCCTTATAGGTATTCCAAATAATGGTTTCAGATGTCGGACGAACGATCAGTTCCTCCTCCAGCTTGGCTTCCTCATCAACAATAATATTGCCGTTGCCGTCATTTTTAAGGCGGTAATGGGTCACAACCGCGCACTCCTTGGCAAAACCATCAACGTGGCTGGCCTCTTTACTGAAGAATGATTTGGGGATAAACAACGGGAAATAGGCATTCACGTGGCCGGTTTCCTTAAACATGCCATCTAATACGGCCTGCATTTTTTCCCAAATGGAATATCCATAAGGCTTAATGATCATACAACCTTTCACCGGCGCGTATTCGGCCAGATCGGCCTTGATAACCAGGTCGTTATACCATGCAGAATAGTCTTCTTCTTTACTTACGATGCCTTTACTCATTTCAGCTTTATTATTTTTTTATTTTTGTTAAGATAGTGTTAAACCTTTATCAGCGAGCGGTGTCTTAATTATAAATACCCCACCCAATTCAACCTGATTAACCTATTTAATTTTTACTTTTGTATTACGTACTATAGCGGCCAAATTTATAAATTTAAAGATTATTAAAATCACAAATCAACAATGAAACGGAACATTATAAAAGGAATGATACTGATCAGTGCGTTAGCCCTGGGTTCCTGCTCTACCACACAACTCGCATCCAACCTAAAGGACAAGGATGACGACGTTTACTTTTCGAACGCTAAAGCCGGTGATGAGGTTCAATACGTGGCGTCGACCCAGCCCGTTACCACACAGCAAAACCGCTACAATAACTATAACGACGACGATTACTATTTTTACGATAGCTATGCATCGCGCATTAACCGTTTTGGCTACTTCTCGCCGTTTAGCTATTACAACGATATTTATTACGGATACTCCCCCTACTCATACTACAGCCCCTACAGCAGCTGGAATTTAGGTTTAGGCTTTGGCCTGGGCTACGGCTACTATGGCGGTTATTATGGCTACAATCCGTTTTATTCGCCGTTTGGTTATGGTGGTTACTATGGTTACGGCTATAATCCATACTATGGTTACAACTACTTTGGCACCGGTTATGGTTACGGCGGTGGCGGTGGTTTCTGGGGCACCTATTCGGCCAGCAGAAACGTAGCAAGGCCATATCGTGGTTCAGGCTCGCCAGGCAATGCCATGGTTAACCGTTCTACAGGCAATATCGGTTACAACGGCAACTATCCAATGAACTCAAACTACCCGGGCCGTCCTACCGTTAATGGCAATGGCCGCCAGGCTGTAAACAGCAATGGCGCTTATACAAATAATGGCAGCAGGCCGGTGCGCGGTGGCGATAGCAATACGCAAACGCAAAATACGCGCCCTGTTTATACACCGCAGCAAACACAAACTTATTCACCTCCGCCATCAAGCTCGGGTAACAGCGGTGGTGGCAGCAGCAGTTCATCAGGCGGTGGAGGCGGCGGCGGTGCCCGTCCGGTAAGGCCATAGTCAATCACCAATTATTTATCGCGCATTTTCAGCATATCTATGAAACCTAAATATTTACTAACAGCAGCCCTTATAGTAGGGGCCGCCAGGATGGGGTTTGCCCAATATTCGCAGGATGCCATCAGGTATTCTACCTTTCAAACAGGCTCTACATCACGCATTAAGGCTATCGGCAATGCCGGTACAGCCATCGGTGGCGACCTAAGTTCGATAGGCGGTAACCCGGCAGGTATCGGTTTTTTCACCCGGTCGGAGTTTAGTTTCACCCCCGAGTTCGACGGCTCGAAGGTTAAGGCCACCTACCAGGGACAGGAAAGCAATACCTCTAAAAGCAGTATCAATTTTAACAATGTGGCTGCCGTATTCTATTCGCGCCTGAACACGCCGAAGGGCGCCGATAAAACCAAGGGCTGGCTAAGCCTTAACTTTGGTATATCCTATAACCGCACCAATAACTATTACGAGGATATCAACTACGGCGGCACCAATAAAACCAACAGTGTTACCGACTATTTTGCAAAAGATGCCAATAGCAACGGCCTGGCCAGTGGATCGTTAGGCGACTGGGCGTATCAACAAAACCTGATCGACTCGTACGCGGCCGGTACCGGGAGCACTTATAAATCAAACGCTACGGCAAGCAATATCAACCCCAACGGCTTCGCGCAGCAAAGCAGCGCTATACGCACCGGCGGACAATCGGAGCTAAGTTTATCCATGGGCGCTAATTACAGCAACCAGTTTTACGCTGGCTTTGGCATCGGTATCACTAATTTACGTTATAACACCAACACCACTTTTACCGAAAGCGGCATTGCATCTGTAATTACTGCTGTTGGCCCTCCTATTGTAACTGCCAATCAACCCTACACTACCACCTATAGCCAGGATCAGCAAACCAAGGGGACCGGGTTTAATTTAAAGGCCGGCTTTATATTTAAACCTACCGATATGCTGCGTTTAGGCGCTGTGATCACCACCCCTACCTGGTACAACATTGATGATAATTATAACGAGAACCTGCGCACTAAACTGAATAACAACAACGCCCCCCAAGGCGGACCTGCCAATTACCCGTTCAGCTACAAACTGTCTACCCCATTCAGGGCGGCGGGCGGTATGGCCATCTTCTTTAAGCAGTACGGTTTTATTACCGGCGATGTGGAATATGTTGATTATTCATCAGCCAGCCTAAGCGGCGACTATAGTTCAAGTGGTGATAATAATGATATCAAAACGCTTTACCAATCGGCAGTTAATGCGCACTTCGGCGCCGAAGCAAGGTTAAGCAGTTCAGTGTTTCTGCGCGGCGGTTACGGCATACAAGGCACCCCGCTTAAAAACAACGGCAGCAATATCAATACTACCAGCGGCGGTATCGGCTATCGTAACAGCGATTACTATATCGATTTTACCTACAGCCATATTACCGGTAACCAAAATGTTTTCCCTTACGAAATTGGCACCGGCAGCCCATCGGCCCTGTTAAATAAAACTAACGATAACGTTTATGTAACGGTGGGATTCAGGTTCTAACGAACCAGTCCGAAAGTCGGAAAAGACTGAAAGTCCGGAAGATACATAAAAGCAAAAAAGCGGTGGCATGCCACCGCTTTTTTGCTTTTATTACGATATGTCATTGAAGCATATCGAGGCATGCACCTTCCGGACTTTCGGTCTTTCCGACTTTCGGACTTTGATCTCAATCCTCATCAATAAACGAGCGCAGCATCCAGGTGTTCTTTTCCTTAAACTGCATAAAGCGGTTGATCATATCGTTGGTGCCGTCATCCCCGGCATCGGCGGTAATTTCCAGTAGCTCGCGTTCCATTTCTATCAGGGTGGCCATATCGGTAACCAGGGCCTTTACCATGTGGGTATCCTTCATGCCGATGGTGTCAACTTCCTTCAGCGTAGATGTTTTAATGTAATCGTCGAAGGTACTGTATGGGGCCTTGCCTAAGGTCAGTATGCGTTCGGCCAGTTCGTCGATGGTGGTCAGGGCGGCGGTGTACAATTCTTCAAACTTAAGGTGCAGGGTAAAGAAGCTTTTGCCCTTAACATTCCAATGGCAGCCGCGTAATTTTTGGTAATGGATGTGATAGTTGGCCAGCAGATCGTTCAGGTGATCTACAACAGGTTTTACTTTTTTCTCTGTCAGGCTGATTTCTTTTGCGTTCATAGTATTTATGTTGATGTATGTGATATGCCGGTAAACACTCAATAACCGTGCTATGTTCGGTGCGCACTGTCATACTTCAGTCTAAATATACCATATTTGTAAATTAAAATGATTTTAACGCCTCATATTTCGCATCAAACCGCCGGCATAGTATGGCGCATGGAGATTGACCCACTGACGGATACGCTTTTTGCCGAAGTGCGTAACGAAGGCGAAAAGCAGGTCGGTTTTACATCGGTCAGTTTGTCATCGGGCAAGGTAAATTTTTCAGGACTGACAACCGGCGAACGCTGGCTAACCGGCATGGAAGCGGCATACAACGGCGTTTTGCTATTGCACCATTACGCGTCGCCGGGCAGCCCTACGCATAAAGCCATCATCGCAATCGATGCGCAAACCGGGCAAGCGCTGTGGAGCAACTACAATTTAACATTCGATCACCTAAGCACCGCCGGACCTGTTGTTTTTGATACCCGCATACAACCACGTAAATTATTTACTATCGATATCACCACCGGTGCAACATTGGGCAGCTATCAGCCGTCAGTTAGCCAGGATGTTGCCAATGATATTGTTTTGCCTGATATGCTAAGTGCCGATAGTATGGAGAGTGCCCTTCCCGAAAAACCTTACGGAAATATCGTACATCAACTGTGGTATAACTGGTACAGAATTGTATCTTTGCACGCGCTAAAAAATAATACATTAAGCCAGGCGCTGTATATTTTTAAAGGTGGGCAACAGGTATTTACCGATTTATTGCACACCGGCATACAAAAATTGCAGCCCGAGGCGTTTGTATTACACAAGCACTATTTAATTTATCTGAAAAATAAAGGTGAATTAATGGTGATTAACTTAGGAAACTGAACAAGTAAACAATATGAGGTTTAAATTATTAGTAATCATATTTCCCCTGTTACTGTCAGCCGGCAGCATATTAGCAAAAAACGTAGTCGATTCGGTGGGTGTTGAGAATTTGAATGGTAAAAAAGTAATTCTTTATAAAGTTGGCCCTAAAGAAACCTATTATGGTATTAGCCAGCGTTATCATGCCAAAGTAGGCGATGTGATCCAATTTAACAATAACGTAGTGTTACAACCGGGTATGGTAATGAAGGTGCCAACCGACATGCCATTTGCCCAAAACACCGCGAAACCAGCTATAGCCGAAAAAAAGCCGGAAGTAAAATATACCATGCAGCAATTCCGCGTAGCGCCGGGCGAAACATTATATTCCATAGCCAAACGCTTCGGCACTACAGTTGATGATATAAAAGCAACCAACAACTTAAAATCGGATGTACTGACACCGGGAGAAACATTGCAGATCAGGACAGTTGCGAATGCCGCTGCCAAAACGCCTGAAAAGGAAGCCGTAGCCGAAAACAAACCAGCCGTACAAGCCCCTCCGGTTACGCAGCAAACCAAACCAGTGGTGCAACCACCGGTTAGCCAGCCGCAGCAAACAGTAGCACAAACGCAGGTTAATACAAACCAGCCTGTGCAAAATGCCCCTGTTGACACCCGCAATACGCAGCAATACAAAGTATCGGCAGGTGAAACCTTGTTTACCATAGCCAAGCGCTTCGGCACATCGGTAGAGGATATCATCGCGCTGAATAAACTGCCTAATAATAACCTGCAGCCCAACCAGATACTGGTAGTGCGCAGCGGTATGCCGCCTGCACCAGAGCCTGTTAAACCAAAACCGCAGGATGTAGTGATTGCCAAACGCGATACCACAAACGTCGCCGGCATTGCCGATAGTCTTGACCGCCATATCCCGGCTAACCGTTACGGCCTGTTCTTAAAGGACGAAAAAGGCCCGGCCACCTGGATGGACGATCCAAGCTTCGACCCTAAAAAGCAGCTGGTATTGCACCGTACCGCCCCTATCGGTACCGTGATGAAGATCACCAACCTGATGACCGGCCGCAGTGTGTTTGCCAAGGTTGCCGGTCGTTTTGCCGATAACGAAAACAACAAAGACGTAATAGTAGTAGTTACCAAAAATGTTGCCGATATGATCGGCGCGGTTGATAAACGTTTCCGTGTTGATATTAGCTACGGCGTACCAAATGACCAACAATAAGCCTTACATTATCGGGGTTGCCGGTGGCAGCGGTTCCGGTAAAACCTTCTTTTTAAATTGTTTCCTCGCGCATTTTAGTGCCGATGAGGTGTGCCTGGTATCTCAGGACGATTACTATATCCCTGTGGCCCACAACATGACGCCCGAGGAAAATAAGCTATATAACTTCGACCTGCCATCGACCATAGACCGTGAGCACTTTTTTAAGGATATCAGCAGCCTGATCAACGGCGAAACCGTTATTAAGCACGAGTACACCTTTAACAACCCGAACGCGGTTCCAAAAGTATTAGAGATAAAGCCAGCCCCCATTATTATTGTAGAGGGCCTGTTTATTATGCACTTTACCGAGATTGCCGCCCTGCTGGATATGAAGGTATTTATTGATGCCGAAGAAGACGTAGCCCTGCAGCGCCGCCTGAAACGCGACCTGCTGGAGCGCGGCTACTCGCACGATGATGTGATGTATAAATGGCATAACCACGTAGTGCCATCGTACAAAGAATATCTGCTGCCCTACCGGGATGTTTGCACCAAAGTGATCAGCAATAACACCCAGGTTGCGGGTGATATTATGGAGATCACCGATCAGATCTCGCGCGAGTTACGGGAGACGGTATTGGGTTAGCTATTTTCGATACCGTTTCAATTTCTTAATGAGACTATCTCCCCGAAGGGGGCTACCTGTTTATAGGGGTAATATAGGTTAATGGATAAACGCAATCATAATGATTGCAATTGGCCTATAAGTTGAAGTACCTTTCTGTAATAATTGTATTCTTTTACATCTGGTTGCATGGTATCGTAATAACCGTCGAACTGAAAACTTCGACAGTGATCTTTAACTTTTAAATCTACATTTATCACACCGGTCCGCTGAAGGGATATACCGGAATACTTCTTAGCAACTAACGCCTGAATTGTAGGGCCAGAGCAGAGATCGAAAAAATGATTTGTTATTAACTGCTTAAAAAAGTTATTCCAATCGAATTTTTCAGGGTCTACATTTATGTTCTCCCTGAACAAAAAAATGTTCAACGAGGGATCATCACGATAAGGCCCCAGGTTATGAAATTGCGAATCGGGAAGGCTTTTTTGGATAGTGGGCATCATGAGATAGCGGGTAACAATAAATTTCCCTCCCTCGCACCGAATGGTCAACATATCAGCATCCGCAGGACGCTGGTAACGAACATGGCTCACACGGATCTCTAACTGCGCGCTTGAACGATCTATCGAAGGGAGCACATGCTGCCTGATGAAACCTCCACTCTTCGAAGATTCAACAGATGTCGCGTTAAATTTAGGAATGACCATTTTTACACCACAGCAATCAACCTTAACTTGAGCATGGCACCATGAAAGGGATACTGAGAAAACACCACAAATTAAAAAAAACAAAAACGCTAACTGTCTCATGTCTAAGGTAGATCTGGATTGATCTATCGGAATACATAAAACTATATAGAATAAAATTAAATTGCCACTATATTTTAATAAAGCATGCCCGGGGTAAGAAGTGTTATCGATCATATTGTACTACTACCCATTGCGATAGCAGGGGATAATAGTTAAACTTCCATATGCATTTTCTACAGGTAGTCCTGCTCCGGGGCATGCAAGTTATAGCTTCGGTTTAGCAGGTTTTACAAGCGCATCCCAACTATTTATCCCTTTAGTATTCAGTTTCCGGCGGTATAATTTATCACGGCAAAGCACATACAGCATATCAAAATTAGCCCCGCCAAAGCACAGGCTTTCTACCTGTCGGCCTGGCAGCGGGAAGATAGCATTTACCCGGCCTACCTGGTCCAGCACCTGTATGCCCATATTGGTAGCCACATATACCCGCCCAGCGGTATCGCATTGCATGGCCGTTGTGCGCGCGGCGTCTGCATCATCAGGCGTGTACAACCAGCCGTAGCGCTGTCCATCTACAGGGGCACCCTCGCTGTTCAGGCGGTACAACCAAATCCAATGCGAGGCAAAATCGGCGATATACAATTGCGATTGATCGGGTGTTAATGCCATAGCGCCGGGATTAAACCTGATCTTCACTACCTGGCTTTTTCCATTAGGAAGTTTGGCTACTAATTTATTATATGGCCCAAACCATGCAGCCACGCGGTATTGGCTTCTGTTTTTAGCTGTGATACGGATATCCTGATCATACTTAGGCATTTTGGCTACTGCCTCCACCCTGCCATCAGCACTTATTTTGACAGCCCCTTCGTTTAAGCCCACATTGCGGGCAAATACTTCGCCATTGGCGTTGCTTACCAGTTTTCCTAAAAAGTCTAAATGGTCGCTTACCAACTCCCAATCCTGGCCGGGGATGGTAATAGCCTTCAGCATATCGTTTTTGGATGGCGATGTGGTAACCGGTTGCGGATGATCCTTCCATAAAAAACGCATGGCCTGCGGGAAGTAGGCCGTGGCCATTTTGCCGTTATGCCCGCCCTCGCCATAGATAGCCTGCACCTGGTAGCCGGCAAACTTTAGCGAGCGTTCCATCATTTCGTTGGCTTTAAACCAATCGCCCGCGTAGATATTCAGATCGTTGCTGCCATCCTGTAAAAACACCCGGATGGGCTTGGCTTCATATTTACGGATCAGCGATGGGACACGGTCGGCACCGCGCAAGGCGGTGTAGGTGCCGATAGAGCTAAACACCCGCGAAAAGGCATCGGGCCGCTCCCAGGCAGCGTTAAAAGCAGCAATAGCGCCGCTGCTGCTCCCTCCAATGCCACGGTCGTTAGCATGAGTAGAAAGGTGTATAGCCCGGCCATCTTTGGTTTTATGTTTTTCTACATCGGGCAGTATCTCTTCCAAAATAAAGCAGGCATAGGCATCGCCTAAACCATCGTATTCAAAGCTGCGGTTATAACGGTTAAGTGCTGTCATCTCATCAGCAGCGCGCACCTGCCCGGGTGTAACAAACACGCCGATGGTTACGGGCATCTCCTTACTATTGATCAGGTTATCAAAAACCGTAGGGGCTTTAAACTGGATACCGTCCTGGTTTACCCAAACACAGGCTGGTTTAGCAGGATCGTATTGCGCCGGCACATAAATGCTGTACTCGCGCCAGGTGCCGGGGTATATCTTCGAGTTTTCGAACGTCACCTTAATGATCTCGCCCCTTGGCACACCCGCATGCTCTACCGATGCCGGATCTTCCGGGTAATTTTCAACCGGGGTTTGGGCAAAAGCTATAACAGGAAAAAGCAGGCAAATAATAGTCAGTAAGGATTTATACATGATTGGCAGGAAGTTTGGTTTCCTAAATATAGGAAATATTCAGTCTATGAACCATAAGCTAATAACCCACTAACTGAATGATCTTATTTAGCAGTTTCGGGATGTTTTGCATCCAGGGCAGCAACGCCAACCACTACGGCGGCTATACCAACACCCGTAGCAACCTGCCCGCCTGCTGTGGCCTTAGAGGTATAGAAATAATCGCCACGCCTTACCTGCGAGAACTCAAAGTTCGCAGGCTCCTCGCTGGTGTTGATCAGCTTCGATACGAAGAAATTATGCTCATAAGCCATATACTTCGGTACATTGTTGTCCATCACATACAAGCTCAGGTAGCTACGGAAATTCAACGGCGACTGATCTGTACCAAACTCGGCAATATTCACCAAACTGGTACCCGATATACTCAGGCTCGGGATCTCCTTCTTAGTAAACTTATTATCGGGGATATAGGTAACAAACTGGCTGGTTACTTCTAATAAAGTATTATTTACATGGGTATGCGGCGGGATAAATACGACCGATTTTGGCAATGTAGCCACCGCGTCGATACTGCCGGAAGAGTAGCTGACCGATTTATTACCGATGCTTGTGCCCGATACGTCGCCGGTGATGTACACCTTGTCGCTGGCGTAGCTCACCGCCTTATCGCCGGTAATAAAGGCCGAACGCTGCCAATCGATATAAAGCGGCTCGTTCAGCTTGTTATAAACATCAAGGTTTATCGGGGCGTTGCGCCCGAAGAAGCTGTAGGTGATCTTCACGCTGTCGTTCTCGGTAACGAATTTGCCATTGTCCGGGTCTTTTTTGATGTTGTTACTGCTTAATACGTTGATCTGGTACTTGCTGCACGATGTGAGCAGCAATACTAATGCCGATAGGATAAGGGTGTTTTTCATAGCTGTATAAAGGTATATGGCTTTTGAACGGCTTGCACCCGCCATGGTTTAAGCTTCACGAAAATTTAATATAGCGGCATACAATTGTCAATTATTTAACAATGGCGCGCAAGGCATATAAATAGTATGTACTTTTGCTGCATGAATACCGCAGATCTGCTACAACGCGCCTTAAACTTCGAATTTTTATCGATAGAAGAGGGCGTTCATCTATACCACAATGCATCTACCCCCGAACTGGCTTACGTGGCCAACGAGCTACGCAAGATACAGGTACCGCATGGCAAGGTAACCTGGCAGATTGACCGCAACGTGAACACCACCAACGTTTGCATTGCCAACTGCAAGTTCTGCAACTTCTTCCGTCGCCCGGGGCACGAGGATAGCTATATCACCGATATTGAAACCTACAAGCAAAAGATAGAGGAAACCTTCCGTTACGGCGGCGACCAGCTTTTATTGCAAGGCGGCCACCACCCCGATCTGGGCTTAAAATTTTATACCGATCTGTTTAAGGAATTAAAGGAGTTATATCCAACGCTGAAACTGCACTCGTTAGGTCCGCCGGAGATAGCCCACGTTTCTAAACTGGAGGGCATGAGCCATTACGATGTGTTGAAAGCCATGCAGGAAGCGGGCTTAGACTCGCTCCCCGGCGCAGGTGCCGAGATACTGAACGATCGTGTACGCCGCCTGATATCCAAAGGTAAATGCGGCGGCAAGGAATGGCTGGATGTAATGCGCGCGGCCCACAAATTAAACCTGCCATCATCTGCAACCATGATGTTCGGCCATGTGGAAACCATTGAAGAGCGCTTTGAGCATTTGGTTTGGATCCGCGAGGTACAGTCGGAAAAACCGGAGGGGAATTACGGTTTTATCGCCTTTATCCCGTGGCCATTCCAGGATGACGGCACCCTGTTGCGTAAAGTACGCGGCATCACTAACAATGTAACCGGCGATGAATATATCCGCATGATAGCCCTAAGCCGTATTATGCTGCCTAATATTAAAAACATCCAGGCATCATGGCTAACGGTAGGCAAACAGGTAGCCCAAATGTGCTTACATGCAGGCGCTAATGATTTTGGTTCGATCATGATCGAAGAGAACGTAGTATCTGCGGCTGGCGCACCTCACCGCTTCACGGCGCAGGGTATACAGAATGCTATCCGCGAGGCCGGTTTCGAGCCACAATTGCGCACGCAAAAATACGTTTGGCGCGATACGCCTGCGCATTTGGAGGAGCAGGTGATTAATTATTAGGGATAGTCCGGAAGTCGGGAAAGACGGGAAGATATGCAACCAACTCGTCATAGCGAGCGATAGCGTGGCTATCCCCGATAAGCAGGGCCGACTTACATTGTTGACCTATTAGCCGGGGATAGCCACGTCGCTACGCTCCTCGCTATGACGGGGTGGTTTAAAAACGAAGAAGCGCGATCGATTCCCGATCGCGCTTCTTCGTTTTTTATTCTTCTTCCGGACTTTCGGACTTGCCGACTTGCGGACTGACATTAATCTCCTTCCATAACATATCTTTCAGCTCGGTAATGCCTTTTTGCGCTACCGATGATATGAATACCGATGGGATATCGGCAGGTAATTCAGCCTTCATTTCCTGTTGCAGTTCATCATCCAGCAGGTCGCCTTTGGTGATGGCCAGTACGCGGGGTTTATGGATCAGTTCGGGATTGTATTGTTCCAGTTCGTTCAGCAATATCTCGTACTCTTCTTTAATGGTGCGATTGGTATCCGCCGGGATCATAAACAACAGCACAGAGTTACGCTCGATATGGCGCAGGAAGCGGATACCTAAACCCTTACCTTGCGATGCCCCCTCGATGATTCCCGGGATATCGGCCATTACAAACGAGCGGTTGTTACGATAAGCCACAATGCCAAGGTTAGGCACCAGCGTGGTGAACGCGTAATCGGCAATTTCTGGTTTGGCAGCCGAAACTACCGACAGCAGGGTTGATTTACCCGCGTTGGGAAAGCCTACCAAACCTACATCGGCCAGCAATTTCAATTCAAGGATATTCCACTGTTCCTGACCCGATTCACCTGGTTGGGCAAAGCGCGGGGTTTGCTGCGTTGGCGATTTAAAATGCCAGTTACCCAAGCCACCACGACCGCCGGGCGTTAATATTTGTGTTTCGCCATCCTTGGTGATCTCGAACAGGATCTCGTCCGTCTCGGCATTTTTGGCGATGGTACCCAGTGGAACTTCCAATATCTCATCCTGCCCGGTTTTACCGGTACGCAGCGAACTACCACCCGAATCGCCAGGGCCTGCGATTACGTGCTTGCGGAATTTAAGGTGCAGCAGTGTCCATAACTGGGCATTGCCTTTAACAATCACGTGGCCACCGCGACCGCCATCGCCACCATCAGGGCCACCTTTGGCGGTAAGTTTATCGCGGTGTAAATGGGCCGAACCAGCGCCACCCTGGCCAGAGCGGCAGCAGATCTTTACGTAATCGACAAAATTTGAACCTTGAGACATAGTTTTGATTTTTTAAGTCAGAAAAGTCCGAAAGACGGAAAAGTCCGAAAGTGAGAAGCTTTACTCCTACTTTCGGACTTTTCCGACTTGCCGGCTTTCGGACTAATTATTAATACGCTGCAATAACATTAGTTATACCATCAAATATTTCGTTGATGGAACCTATACCATTAATGCTGGTAAACTTATTTTGTTTTTTATAAAAATCGGCAACTGGGGCCGTTTTGTTATTATATTCTACAATGCGTTTACGGATAACTTCAGGATTGGCATCATCAGCGCGGCCTGATTCTTTACCACGTAGTAACAGTCGGTGCTCTAACTCATCATCGTTAACCTCTAAGGCAATCATGCCCGAAATTTTGTCTGATTTACTTTCCAGCAGGTTATCCAATGCTTCGGCTTGTGCTACCGTACGCGGGAAACCATCAAAAATAAAACCTTTGGCATCCTTGTTTGCATCCAGTTTATTGCTGATCATACCGATAACCACCGCGTCCGGTACAAGCAGGCCATCGTCCATCAGTTTTTTTGCTTCCAAACCTAAAGCCGTACCCTGGCTGATCTCACCACGCAACAAGTCGCCTGTCGACAAGTGGATCAACCCATATTTTTCAATAAGCTTTTGAGATTGAGTACCTTTACCGGCCCCGGGCGGACCAAACAATACTAAGTTCAGCATCCTTTGAGTTAAAGTTAAAAGCCTTTCTATTTTTGGTAGAAAGGCCCATGTTGAGTGCACTTGTAGGGATTCGAACCCCAAACCTTCTCATCCGTAGTGAGATGCTCTATCCAATTGAGCTACAAATGCGTATCTTTTTATATAAAAAGAACCGTTGTTATTTAAGGATATTTCCCTTTTTGAACGGACTGCAAAGGTAGAATAATTTTGCAATCCGTTGAAATATTTTTTGAAATTTACTTCACTTTTTCGGCAATAGCTTCAAAATCAGGCAAATCTTTTGCCGATTCCAACACTTCGGCGTAAATAATACGCTGATCTTCATCTATTACAAAGGCCGCCCTTTTAGATACACCCTTCAATCCTAAGTTAAATTCTTCGTACATGGCATCGTAAGCCGGCGATACCTGCTTGTTAAAATCAGACAGCAGCGGAAACTGGTAATTATATTCCTCCTTAAATTTGGCCAATGTAAAAGGCGAGTCGACAGAGATACCCAATATCTGTGCGTTTAGGCCATCGTAATAGCCAAAATTATCGCGCATGGTACAAAGCTGGGTGGTACAAGTACCGGTAAACGCGAATGGGAAAAAGTGGATCACTACCTTTTTACCTTTAAAATCGGCAAGGGAAACTTCCTTACGCTCGCCGGATACTAAGGTGAAGTTTGGCGCTTGCTGGCCTAACTGAATGCTCATATTGATACATGTATTGATTTAGTGCAAGGATAAAAATTAATCTGTTACTGAACACCTTTATTGTTACTTTTATTGCAAATAAAGCCGCGTGATCAATTCTCCTGAGATTTTTAAAATATACGAAAGCCTTTGCGCCACACCCAGCGACATTAATGAGTTACTGCCCCATCTGCGCCGGTATGCCGAAAAATGCAGTCATATTACTGAAATGGGGGTTCGCGAACCAACATCAACGTATGCCTTTTTAGCTGGCAAGCCCGTTACATTGATAAGCTACGATATTAAAAGACTACCCGGAATAGCGACAGTGGAGAACCTGGCTCCCGGTACTTTCAAATTCATTTTAAAAGATGTGTTAAAAGCCGATATTGAAGAAACCGACTTCCTGTTTATCGACACATTTCATACCGCTACACAATTAGAACGCGAACTGGCCCGCCATGCGGATAAAGCAAAACGTTATATAGGATTTCACGATACGGCTTACTTCTGGAATTTTGGCGAAGCGCCCTACCCCGGCATGACCGGAGATATATGCTGCGGGCGAGGCTTAAAGTATGCCATTATGCCATTTTTGGCCAAAGGCGGTTGGAAGATCTCCTTTATGACCGATGATAACAACGGCCTGCTGATCATTGAGCGAAAAGCTAAAGGACTGGCGGCTATCGGCCAGCAGATCACGCATCTAAAATATATGCTTTACATCCTCACCAAAAGGCCACGACACTTAGCCGAACGTGTTTTCGCCCGCTTGTTTTCACGATCATAAACAATCCGCATGGCGGCAGGTTAATTATATACTTTATGAAGGCAATAATTATTACCCAACCCGGCGACCCTGAAGTTCTGCAAATAGGAGAACACCCAAAACCCACAGCCGCGCCTGGCGAGGTGCTGATAAAAGTACATGCCGCCGGTATTAATCGCCCCGATGTGGCCCAGCGGAAGGGCAACTATACACCACCTCCCGGCGCACCACAAGATATCCCCGGATTGGAAGTAGCCGGCATTATTGAAGCCATTGGCGATGACGTTAGCCGCTGGCAGCCGGGAGATAAGGTTTGCGCATTAGTTGTGGGCGGCGGATATGCAGAATACTGTATAGCCCCGGAGGGCCAATGCCTGCCTGTGCCACCTAATTTAAATTTTACTGAAGCAGCATCTCTACCCGAAACCTTTTTTACGGTATGGAGTAATGTGTTCGACCGCGCCGGGTTACTGCCCGGCGAGACCTTATTGGTGCATGGCGGCAGCAGCGGTATTGGCGTAGCGGCCATACAAATGGCGAAAGCTATGGGCAACACGGTTTACGTAACAGCTGGCAGCGATGAGAAGTGCGCCTTTTGCGAAAAGTTGGGCGCTGCTAAAGCCATTAATTACAATACACAAAGCTTTCAGGGTGAAGTTGCCCGCTTAACCGATGGTAAAGGCGTTGATGTGATATTAGATATGATAGGCGGTCCGTACACGCCAGATAATCTACAGATACTGGCTAATGATGGCCGGCTGGTGATGATCAACAGCATGAAGGGCAAGGATGCTCAGATTGATCTGTCGCTGGTAATGCGCAAGCGACTGGTAATTACCGGATCGACCCTGCGCAACAGGGATGTGGGTTTTAAAAGCGCTATTGCGGAAAAGTTAGCGGAGCATATCTGGCCCCTGCTTGCTTCAGGTGAAATTAAGCCCGTTGTTTATAAAGTATTTGCGGCTGATGAAGCTGTCAAAGCGCATGAGTTAATGGAGAGCAGTGCGCATATCGGGAAGATCGTGCTGGAGTTTGAATGATTTTAATTGTAGAGGCGCATATTTGTGCCCCGCATGTGCAAAGCTCGTCGCGGGATAACGGAAATCACAAGAGAGCCACAAATATGTGCCTCTATGTTTAAGACCTCACGCACAGGCTGCTCAACCTAAACCCGATTGGACGGAAAGCTTTTGCGCGGACAAGTCGTACGGGTGGCAGCAAAACTTGGAAGGAAAGCGGGGCTGCTGGTACCGATGGAACGCGGACGATCATTTCAAAAACTCATATCGTAAAAACAAAGATCCCCGTTGGCAGCACTAACGGGGATCTTTGTTTTTCTACCAATCTGATGTGGCGCCGCTGGATGAACTATCAGACGAACCACTATCGGATGAATCGTCCGAAAAGCCACTGTCGTATGATGAATCGCTGGATGAACTTCCGCTATCGCCACCCCAGTTACCCCAGCTTGACGGCTGATTACCGCTATCATCGTTACTACTGATATTGTTTGAGTTATAATTACTATTACCCTGGTTTTGACCCTGGTGATGATCGTTCATATTATCCTGAATAGTACGCGCGGCATATCCTGCCGCGGCGCCCAGCACAGCGCCGGTAACTACGTTGCGCACGGTATGATCTGGCTGTTGGTAGCCTGGCTGGCCATAACCCGGGTTACCATACCCGGGGTTACCCGCAGCCTGACCGGGATTATAATAGCCTTGATTATTGGCATTGCTGTTATTATAAAACTGTTGCATGGCCCGCTGCTTCCTGTTTCTTACGCTTCTGTACCAAAGTATCAGGATCACCACAACAGCTACAAACAAAAAGCCTACTATGGTATCACGGTTACCGTCATCGGCTTTTGCCGGCGTTGCCGGCGCGCTTACTGCCGCGGTAACCGCCGTTGGGGTTTTCTGCGTGGCAGGCGCTTGCACTTGCAGGGCCGAAGAAATTTGATCTACCAGTATAACTAACCCACCATTGTAATCCTTCCCGCGGAAGGATTCCTTCATGTAATCCATTATACCCGTACATTTTGCCGAGGTAAAAATATCGTCGAGGTTTCGTGCTACTTCAATGCGCTGTTTATGCTGATCGATAGCGGCAACATATACTATCCCCTTTTTATTTGTCCCAACATGCCATTTTTTTCCTATCAGCACCGCAAAGTCCTGTATATCATATGCGGCCGGCACTTTGTTTACCAGTACTATAGCCAATTGCACTTGTTTTGCTTTTTCAATCTCAAAAATGCTTTTGTTCAGATCGGTTATTTGGGCTTTTGTTAAAACGCCGGCAAAATCATTTACATAGGTATTTTTTTCAGGCTTGGGGATCTGCGCTATTGCAATTTGGGCAATACAAACCCATAGAAGTAATAAGGTTTTTTTCATCGGGTAAACCGTTTTTATTATGATTTAATAATATGATGAAATAAGCAAATATTTTGCAGATATACAAAACATCGCACCTTATAAATTACACCAATAACTGAATAAATTGCCAATAGTGTCAATTTTAGGGCGATATTATTTTTCCATACAAAATTTTTTAATACAGGTGTTTTTTTATCGCATAAAAAATTTAACTTTGCACCACTAAAATAGCACCCCATAAACAGGGCGCCAACAGTTTAACAAATTCTTTAAATACCAGGTTATTTATGCCCAATATTGGAAAAATATCTCAGATCATCGGCCCGGTAGTTGACGTTAGCTTTGCTGACGACGCTCACCTGCCTCGTATCTTTGACGCTTTGGAGATCACCAAAGACAACGGACAAAAAATTATTCTTGAAGTTCAGCAGCACTTAGGTGAAGACCGTGTACGTGCTGTAGCGATGGACTCGACCGATGGTTTACTGCGTGGCATGCCAGTAGTTGACCTTGAAGCTGCCATTACCATGCCTGTAGGCGACAGCATCAAAGGCCGTGTATTTAACGTGGTTGGCGATCCTATTGATGGTTTGGTTAGCCTTGACAAAACTGGTGGCCGCCCTATCCATAACCAACCTCCACGTTTTGAAGACCTTTCAACCGAATCTGAAGTACTGTTTACCGGTATCAAGGTTATCGACTTGTTAGAGCCTTATGCAAAGGGTGGTAAAATCGGTCTGTTTGGTGGTGCCGGTGTAGGTAAAACCGTACTGATCCAGGAACTGATCAACAACATCGCGAAAGCATATTCTGGTTTATCGGTATTTGCCGGTGTAGGCGAGCGTACCCGTGAAGGTAACGACTTACTGCGCGAGATGCTGGAATCGGGCATTATTAAATACGGCGAAGAGTTTATGCACTCGATGGAAGCCGGTGGCTGGGACCTGAGCAAAGTAAATGTGGAAGAAATGAAGGATTCGAAAGCTACCTTCGTATTCGGCCAGATGAACGAGCCGCCGGGTGCACGTGCACGTGTGGCATTGTCAGGTTTAACTTTAGCAGAATACTTCCGTGATGGTGACGCTGAAGGCAAAGGCCGCGATATCCTTTTCTTTATCGATAACATCTTCCGTTTCACCCAGGCAGGTTCTGAAGTATCGGCGTTATTAGGCCGTATGCCATCAGCGGTAGGTTACCAGCCAACCCTGGCTACTGAGATGGGTATGATGCAAGAGCGTATCACTTCGACCAAGCGTGGTTCGATCACATCTGTACAAGCCGTTTACGTACCTGCGGATGACTTGACCGACCCTGCGCCGGCCACAACCTTCGCCCACTTAGATGCTACTACCGTACTTTCACGTAAAATTGCCGAGTTAGGTATCTACCCTGCGGTGGATCCACTGGATTCAACCTCGCGTATCCTTAGCGCTGCTATTTTAGGTGATGAGCACTATAATACTGCACAACGCGTAAAAGAAATTCTGCAACGCTACAAAGAGTTACAGGATATCATCGCCATCCTTGGTATGGACGAGTTATCTGAAGAAGATAAACTGACCGTATCGCGCGCACGCCGTGTACAACGTTTCCTTTCGCAGCCATTCCACGTGGCCGAGCAGTTCACCGGCTTAAAAGGTGTACTGGTTGACATTAAAGAAACCATTAAAGGTTTCAACATGATCATGGACGGCGAAGTTGACGAATACCCTGAAGCAGCCTTCAACCTTGTAGGTAACATTGAAGACGCTATTGAAAAAGGTAAAAAACTGTTAGCTGAAGCGAATGCTTAAAATATGCAAATGTGCGGATATGCAGATGTGCAAATTACATCTGCATATTTGTACATAAGCACATCAAACATGCAAACGGGCAGTACGCAAATCAAATCATTTGCATATCTGCATATTTGCACATACGCACATTAAAAAAATGATATTAGAAATCCTAACTCCCGATAAAAAAGTATTCGAAGGCGAAGTAAATTCGATCACCCTGCCGGGTACTATGGGATCATTTGAAATACTGAACCACCACGCTCCTATCATCTCTACTTTAGAAGATGGTAAACTGGTAGTGCGCGGCGCAGGCAAAGCAGAAGATGTTTACCTGATACATGGCGGCGTTGTAGAAGCATCTAACAACAAAGTTATTGTACTGGCCGAGGGTATCACCCATAGGTAAGCATATCTTCTTTAAGATTTTGAGGAGCCCTGCGATGAATATTGCGGGGCTTTCTATTTAATTTGAAAAATGAACGATAGTACTACTTCGGGAGCTTCTGTCCCGCTCTCTGTCCAAGTTTTACTCCATGCGTAAAGCTTTACCGCCGATCTGGTTTAAGGTGACTTTATTTATTCTCAATAGCTTCAAATATTGCATCCAAAGATGAAATAGCGTTTTTTAGCAACTCCCCAAACCCCGTCATTTGCTCATCGTGAATATCTCCATTCATTGCAAATAAATCATTCTTCCTTTCTAATTCTTTAATTTCGTAGATTTTTATAACCTGATCAATTGATAAATTAGTATCTTTTGAAATCCTCTTAATTTTGTCTATTAATTCCAAAACCTTATCGGTTTTAACATTTACATAGTTCCGCGGCTGTTGATCAAATAATGTTCCCATAAATGTAAATCTATTAAAAGGCTATTAACTAAATATGATTGTTGAAAAATATTAGATAGTCGTATTTTATATAATCGCTCCCACTAACATCCCCAAAAACTCCCCTGCCTTCCCGTAGTCCAACTCATCATACTCTAACCCCATCAGCCTGATATTGGCATAGTACGTTTGATGATGGTCATAATAGTATTTTTCCGATTGCATATACCAGGCCTTCTCCCCTAACTTCTGCGCCAGGAACCATTTTTCCAGCAGGCGGGCTGTGCGGCCGTTACCATCTTCAAACGGGTGTATCTTTACAAATACCAGGTGTATGAGGGATGCGAAGTATAAAGCCTCTTCAAATGTGAGTTTGGCGCTAAGCAGTTTGTCGATATCCCGGTATAGTTTTTCTATTTCGGTTTGAACCTTATCCGGTGTACAGGCCACATATTCTATCTTGCCATCAGGTGTCATCACGAACATATTCATCGTGCGTATCTTTCCGCGATGGGCTACCTGCAGGATGTGTTTGGTCAATAGCTTGTGTGCCGGCTGTATGTTACCGGCAGTTAATGGATTCTGCTGGGCGAATTGGTAGGCTTCGTACAGGTCGTCTATCTTTTGGGTATAGTCGGGCAGGAATTTTACGTTCAGCTTTTTGTGTTTGATGAACGAATCTAATTCGATATTCTCCCCTTCTATTTTAGATGAAAACACAGCTGATACGGAGGTATAAAAACTGAACGTACCTGCGGATAAAGGGTTGTCTTCCAGCTCTTCAAATGCTGTTTGTACCGTTTTATCGACCTGTTGTGTATAGGTCTCCAAAAGCGCGACGGGCAATATTTCTAAAGCTATTTCCTCCATACTAAACGTTGGTGAAGTTAATACTTTAAATGCCGTTTTTCATATTGCACCAATTACGAAAATCGCGGGGCTTTTTTTGTTGGTTGTTTTTATCTAAATTTGATTATAAAGATTGACAGTTATGACAACATTAACCATGAGGGAAAAGCTGATCACATATTTAGCTGAGGCCGAAGACAGTAAAGTTAACGCTATGTATATTCTGCTCGAAAAAGAGATTGAAAATGTTACTGATCAATTTATTTTGACGGATGAGCAATTTGAAATACTTGAGAAAGAACACGAATTGCACATAAGCGGCAAAAGCAAATCGTATACCAGGGAAGAGGCCGATCAAATAATAAGAGGATTACGTTCGTTTTAAATGTACAGGTTAATCCTAAAACCCAGGGCCATTAAAATGGCACAGGAAGCTTATGATTGGTATGAAAAGGAACAAGCTGGTGTTGGCGAGATTTTTCTAAAAGAACTGTACGGTTGTATCGACAAAATTGAAGCTTGGCCGACAGTATATGCAAAAGTAAAAGATGAATACCGACAGATCAATTTAAAAAGATTTCCTTACGTAGTCTTATTCAGAATCATTCAAAACGATATTGTGGTTTACGCAGTATTTCATACCAGCAGAAGCCCGAGAAAGAAATATAAAAGAAATTCTTAAAAATATTTCTGCACTATCTCCAACATCTCACCTGTTATCTTGCCATTAGTAGCCAATAATTCCCGGGCTTCCATCACCTCATCGCCACCTTTGTAGTTCACTACCTCGCCTCCAGCCTGGCGTACGATGACCACGCCGGCCGCTATATCCCATGGATTAAGGTTATACTCATAGAAAGCCTCGAAACGGCCGCAGGCGGTGTATACCAGGTCTACCGCTGCCGAACCTATACGGCGCAGGCCGTGGCAGCTTTTCATTAATTCGGTAAACAGACTAATGTAGGCCGCTTGCTTGCTGAAATCGTAATAAGGGAAGCCGGTAGCGATAAGACTATCGGCAACTTTGGGTTTATTGCTTACGTGTATCTCTTTGCCGTTCAGGTAAGCAGGCTGGCCTTTGCAGGCGTAGAAGCATTCGTCAAGATTTACTTCGTATACCACGCCTAAAACCAGTTCGTCGTATTCTTTAAGGGCTATACTTACCGAGAAACAGGGCAAGCCATGGATGAAGTTGGTGGTCCCATCCAGCGGGTCGATGATCCAGTTGTATTGCTCGGCAACAATGGTTTTGGTCTTCTCTTCGGTAATGAAACCGGCCTGGGGCAGCAGTTTTTCCAGTTCGGATACGATGATCTGCTCGGCGGTTTTATCTACATAGGATACCATGTCGTTCAGGCCCTTGTATTCTATCTTATCCGGATTGAATTTGGCGCGCTCCTCACGGATAAAGGCACCGGCTTTTTTAGCTATTTCTACTACTTGCGGAAGTATCTGTTGCAGCATGATGACGTAATGATAAACTGAATGAAAATGCCTTGTGTATAAAAAAACTGGCGAAGAACAAGCTTAACGCCGCTACCGGCCTTGCTACCGGCGGGTAAAAGTTCATCTTGTTAACAAACAACTCTAACAAAGCCTGGTTTGCAAAAAAACCGATAATAGCCACCGCCGTAAACCTGAAAAATTGCTTACTGAAACTGGTCTTCGATTGGGTAAAAACGATATAGCGGGTCATCAGGAAATTGACCAGCACACCAAGGAAGAAGGATACGGCCAGCGATACCGTAAAGTTGCGCAGGTTCATGCCCAGTACGCGGTAATACTTCTGCTCGAAAATATTATGATAGAACAAATAGAAGCAAGTGATATCGACCACAAAACCTGTCCCTGCCGACAGCACAAACCTAACAACCTCGTTTTTAGAGATCTGCTTAATGTACGATTCGGCCATTAACCCGCCCCCTGTAGCTTTTTATCGTGTAAGCGGCCATTATAAATTAAGCCTAAGCCGCCCAGTACCAGTATCACCGATATCATTTCGGCCTGGGTGAATGGTATACCAAACAGGTGATATTTGGTATTCACCCTGATCAGTTCTACAAAAAAACGTTCCACGCCTGCAAGTATCATATAGATGCCAAACAGCACACCCGGCGATTTAACCTTATCGCGTATCTGCCATATCAATACAAACAACAGCAGGCAAACAATGCATTCGTAAAAAGGGGTTGGATATACAGGTTCTTTTAAAGCATAGCAAAATTTACCAATGCAACCAGCAATGCGGTTATCCGGATCCATTTCGGCCACATTGTGCGGGTAATTGAACGACCACATCCAATCGGGTGCCCAGCTTAACCAACTTGGTTTGGCTTGCAGGTTAGGGATACCCCAGTCGCCGTCGCCGGCCATCTGGCAACCTATACGCCCCACACCATAAGCCAGCATCATACCGGGAGCGCCGATATCAAGCATGTTTAAAGGTTTGATACCATGTTTATTGGCGACATATAATACAGCAGCGCCTCCGCAGATCAGACCGCCGTAAAAGGTCAGTCCGCTAAAGCCGATCAGGTTTTCAATAGGGTTTTGCAGGAAGCGGTCCCAGTTCTCCAGGCAGTCGAATATCTTAGCCCCCGCAAAGCCAAATACGGCCGCCCATAGTAAAATGCTGCCCATCAGATCGTGCGGATGCACGGTTACTTCTTGTTTTTTAGGTTCGGGCAATTGTTGTTTTTTAGCTTCGTAATAAGCCCAGTAGGCAAAACCCACACCAAATAATATCCCTCCTATCAGGTTTCCCCGGCTGGAAAGGATGAATGCCTGGGTATCGTCTATCAGCGCGTGGTAGTTAAGCGCGGCATCAACCAATTTGTAGCCGATTATAAAACCGAATATACCGTTGCCGATAATATCGCCCATTTTCGGCGCTTCGCCAACCGTAATTGTTTTTCTAAACGAATGGATCACCCCCAGTTTTTCCTTGCGCTTAAACTCCTGGCTGAAAGCCCAATAAGCGGCCATAAAAGCTATAGCTACAAAAAAACCGAATGTTTGAAACGGAAGTTGAATATTGGCCCCGGTAAAATATTGTATTAAACTGGAAAGGGTTGGAAACATCAGAAAATAATTTGCAACGAATATATCAATTAATGTACTAATATTTCCACGGCTTCTGTGATCTCCACATCACCATCAGGTGAAATATTTGTTAATTGTACCTGTTTTACCTCGTTTACCAATACGGGATCGAATTTGGTTTTTACCTTTACATAATTGCGGGTGAAGCCGTGCATAAAGCCATCCTTAATATCACCCTCAAATAAAACCTCGGCCTGGTGGCCTAATTGGGTCTCGTAAAAGGCACGGCGTTTCTTTTCGCTCAGTATGTGCAGCATCTTGCTACGGTCGGCACGGGTAGAGCCTGGCACTACGCCGCTCATTTCGGCCGCAGGTGTATTTTCGCGTTCGCTATAGGTGAAAACGTGCAGGTATGATATATCAAGATCATTCAGGAAGTTGTAGGTATCCACAAAATCCTCGCGGGTTTCGCCAGGGAAGCCGACGATCACATCCACCCCGATACAGCAATCGGGCATCAACTGCTTTATTTTAGCCACCCTGTCGGTATACAATTCGCGGCGGTAGCGGCGCCGCATCAAACCTAAGATCTTATTATTACCACTTTGCAGCGGAATATGGAAATGCGGCACAAAACGTTTTGATTGCGCTACAAATTCAATGATCTCGTCGGTTAGCAGGTTTGGCTCAATAGATGAGATGCGGATGCGGTCGATACCTTCTACCTTATCCAGCGCTTTCACCAGGTCCACAAATTTATCTTTGCGTTCACCATCGCGGATGCCGAAATCGCCCAGGTTAACGCCAGTCAAAACAATTTCCTTAACGCCTGAAGCCGCTATTTGCCTGGCCTGCTCAACCGCATTCTCGATGGTATCGCTCCTGCTTGAGCCACGGGCCAGCGGGATGGTACAAAAGGTACATGAGTAATCGCAACCATCCTGTACTTTAAGAAAAGTGCGGGTACGGTCGCCAAATGAATAAGCGGATACAAACTGATTAGCCTCACTTACCGGCTGGTTGTAAACAACCGCCTTGGGCTTTTTGGTAAGATCAGTGATATGATCGATGATCTGGAATTTTTCGGCGGCGCCTAAAACCATATCCACACCCGGTATCTCGGATATTTCCTTTGGTTTCAGTTGCGCATAGCAGCCAACAATGGTAACATAGGCGTTTGGCGACACCTTCAAGGCCTCTTTAACTACCTTTTTGCACTTTTTATCAGCATTATCGGTAACCGAACAAGTGTTGATCACATATACATCGGGTGTATCGGTAAAGTCAACCGTATCATAACCGGCCTGGTTAAACAGGCGGCCTATACTGGATGTCTCCGAGTAATTCAGCTTACAGCCTAATGTATAAAATGCTACCTTCTTATTCATTTTAAGGCTGCAAAGGTAGGGAATTTAGTGATTAGTTAAGTAGTTGATTAGTGGTTTTTGCATTAGGCTGACGATTGATAACCGTAAGGCAACTAATCTCTAATCAACTAATCTCCATCCACTAACCTCTAATCCCCCTTCTCCGCTTCCTTTATTACGGCGCGGATACGCTCATCAAGTTCGTTAGCTACGGTATCCATATTTTGCAGTACCTCCTTGCTGGCTTTGTAATTATTGGCTTTTATCACGTTAATTAAACCCATAATTGATGCAAGCGGCTGACGTACCTGGTGCGATTGAATATGAGCTATGCGTAGCAACGCATCGTTCAATTTAGCGTTGTTTACCTGCATTAGTTTATTATTATGCTTGATAACGCGGTATTGGTAAAGTATTATACCTGTAAAAAGCACAAACACTAACAATCCTATCAATATCCAAAGGGCCTTGCGGTTAGTGTCCTTATTAGTAGCCCATAACGAAGCGATTTGCTTATCCTTATTTTTTATATTATACTTCAGCTGCAACTCGGCTATTTGCTTTTCATTACTGGCTATTTGTAACGAGTCGTGCATTTCTACCGATCGTTTTAGCGCCGCGATAGCAGGTTCGTAATTTTTTGTATAAAGGTAGCACCAGTGCATGGCTTCATAAATTTCCATCTGCCGGTAAGGCAGATTGGCCTTGCGCGACAAGGTGATGGCGCTATCCATAAAGGCTACCCCCTTTTCATGCTGCCCCATATAGTAATAAGCCTCGCCCAGCCAGTTATACGAGTAAGTAAGCGAGCGGGGCTGATTATATTTATTAGCCAGCACAACTGCTTTCCGCGCGTAAACAAGGGCGCTGTCGTATTTACCCAATTCTTTATAAGCCTGCCCAATGTTGTTGTAAAAACGGATGCGCATCTTTTCATACTTCGGCTGCGATTCGGCCATTTTCAACGCTTCAAATTGCATTTTCAAACTGGTATGATCGTTTTGCGGCTGATGGGTTTTACGGTAATAGCCGTGGGTAAACATGGCATGCAAGCCCAATAATGAGATCGTCCACGAAGTATCTTTATTTAACCTTGCTATTTTAAGCCCGTTGATGCAATCCTTAAAAGCGGCATCGTAATTGGTGTTTTCCTTATGGATGTTGGCCATAATGGAATATAGCTCCGGCACAGGTTCGGTAAGTTTCCATTTCTGGGCGTTATCCAGGGCCTCAAGCGTAACCTTCATGGCGGTAGCATAATCGGCGGTTAGCCAGTAGTAATATGCTTTAAGTATGCCGGCCTGAACTATCCCGTTCTTATTATCGCGGAATTTACTCACGCTCTCTAATTCCCAGGCCACGGCCGGTAAAGAATCTACAACACCATTCCGCAGTTTTTGTCCCTTGGCAATCAGCGATTTGATCAGTAAACTGTCGGCGTTAGGTGTAGTATGATATTTATCCCCGCCAACACCGATGCTTTGCCGGCAGGCTTGCACAGTAAGTGCCAGGAAGAATACAATAGCTAATTTAAGGGATCGGGTCATGCGGTTGAAAATCAACCGAATGTAGTAATAATTTACGAATTATATTAATAAGCAATTCATGTGGTAAAAACTATTCGCTCCACCTGTAGCTTTCGTTCTCCAGTCCCATTAAATCTATAACCCGGTTCACCACGGTCATAGCTACATCCTCCACAGTTTGCGGGTTGCTATAAAAAGATGGAACAGCCGGGCAAATAATGCCGCCGGCCAGCGTAATGGTTTCCATATTGCGGATGTGGATCAAACTGAAAGGCATATCGCGGGCTACAAGTATCAGTTTGCGGCGTTCTTTTAATATCACATCGGCAGCGCGGGTGGTCAAATCATTTGATATGCCGCCGGCAATACGACCAAGCGTCCCCATACTGCAGGGTACGATCACCATGGTATCAAACTTTGCCGATCCTGAGGCGAAAGGCGCCATAAAATCCGCCTTATCATAAAACTTAAAGGAATAATTTTTATAACCTTCATTACCCAATTCCAGCTGCCAAACCTGGCGGGCATTATCGCTCATCACTACACCAACTTCGGTAATTTGTGTATCCAGCTGCTGCAACTTATCGAGCAATAATTTGGCATAAATGGCCCCGCTGGCCCCTGTAATGGCAATAATGATCTTTTTCCCCATAATATCGATTGCGGCAAATTTAACCTTTAATTTAAAGGCACAAAAAAAGGGTCGATTACTTTCGTATTCGACCCTACATCTACCTATGAAAAACATACCCTATGAGAGGGTAAGGCAAAGGTAGTAACACTTTTTTATTTATTAACAAATATTTTACTTTTTTTTACACACCCTTAACATGGTGTTCATCAATAAGTGTTTGGATGATCCCGTCGACCATTCCCACACTTGGAACATAAATATTTTTAATGCCCGACCACTTCAGTACACTAAGATAGATCTCGCAGGCAGGTATAATTACATCGGCCCTGTCCTGGTTAAGACCAAGCACATTAATACGGTCTTTCAGCGAGAACGAGTTAAGATAATTATACAACGATTTTAGCTTGGTTACCGACAATGGATTGCCATCCTTTTCTTCGGCCAGTTTATACAACTTGTTGATGTTACCACCGGTACCTATGCCCGACAGGCTTTTAAAGTGCCGGGTATGTATGCGTAAAAACTCTTTCATCTCCTCCCAGGTCTCGTCCTTATCCTGGTTATCTAAAATGCGGATGGTACCCAGGTTAAATGATTGCGACGCGATCATTTCCCCCTCCGAAAAAAGCGATAGTTCGGTGCTGCCACCGCCCACATCTATATACAGGTAGTTTTTACTTTTATCGATGTTTTGTTCAACATGGCTCGAATAAATGATATTGGCTTCCACATCACCGCGGACGATCTCAAGATCTATCTCCGCCTCGTTTTTTATGGTCTCTACAATATCGGCGCCATTCTTCGCCTCACGCATGGCCGACGTGGCACAGGCCCGGTAATGGCTCACCTTGTAAACATCCATCAGGTTTTTAAATGCCTGCATGGTTTTTACCAGGTCAGCGGCCTTACGGTCGGATATGTGCTGATTTAAAAAAGCATCGTCGCCCAAACGCAGGGGTACGCGTATCAGGGTGTTTTTTTTAAACGATATGGCTCCGTTACTTTCATTTATATCGGCTATTAATAACCTAACCGCGTTCGATCCGATGTCAACTGCTGCGTATCTCAATTTTTAAGGTTTTTATTTTTTAGGTAATTATAAATATCTATTTGTGCCCTGGTCAGCGTAGCTGATTTTGTTTTGTGGTACTTATTGGTATTACCGGCATTTATTTCGCGGGCCTTGGTATTATCTTTTAGCTGGATATTGATGATATCGCGGATCTCCTTACGCAATTCCTCGTTATATATCGGAAAACCCACTTCTACCCTGTTATCAATATTACGGGTCATAAAATCCGCCGAAGTAAGGTAAATCAGTTCGTTACCGCCGTTGCAATAGATCTGCACGCGGGCATGTTCCAGGTATTTATCAATAATACTGATCACTGTAATATTCTCACTGGCGCCTTTTACCCCCGGTATCAAACAACACATCCCGCGGATGATCAGTTCTATTTTCACCCCGGCGTTACTGGCCTGGTAAAGCTTGGCTATCATGTCCTCATCGGCCAGGCTATTCATTTTCAGCACCATATAAGCTGGCTTACCCGCCTTGGCGTTGCCAATCTCGTTATCTATCAGCTTATAAATAAACGGTCGCGAATCAATTGGCGATACCACCAGGTGTTTCAGGTCGCGCGGCAGTATGCCTTTATTAATAAATTTAAACACCTGCGCCAAATCGCCGGTAAGCCTTTTACTGGTCGTAAGCAGGGTATGGTCGGCGTATATCTGGGCAGTCTTCTCGTTAAAGTTACCGGTTGACAGGGTGGCGTAATACACCGGCTTCCCTTTTTCTATGCGTGTAACCAGGCATATTTTTGAGTGTACTTTATAACCCGGAATACCGTAAATTACCTTTACCCCTTCTTCTTCAAGGCGGTTACTCCAGTGGATGTTATTCTGTTCATCAAAACGGGCGCGCAATTCAACCAGGCAATTTACTTTTTTACCATTTTTGGCAGCATTAATCAGCGCGTTTATAACGCGTGAGTTTTCAGCTAATCGATAAACTGAAAGACTGATCTCCTTCACCTTTGGGTCGATAGCGGCCTCTCGCAGAAAGTGGATCACATAATCAAACGACTGATATGGCGTACTGATCAGGAAATCGCGCTTGGCAATGGCAGCCATTATACTTTTTCCGAATGAAAGATCGTCAACCGGCAATGGGTTATACTTTGCATACTCCAGGTCGGGGCGGCCAACGTTGGGGAATTTAATAAAGTCTTTAAAGTTTTGGTAACGGTTACCGGGTATCAGGCTTTCCTTGCCCAGGTCCATTTTTTCAACCAGGTATTCCAGCATATCAACCGGCATTTCGGCATCGTACTGTAAACGCATGGGTTTGCCCTTCTTACGTTTCTGCAAGCTTTTGGATAAGGCATCAATAAACTTTTCGCTCACCTGCTGGTCAAGGTCAAGCTCGGCATCGCGGGTAAGCTGTATAGAGTAAGCCTCGATACTATCATGCTCGAAAATGAAAAAAATATCCTCCAGGCTATAGCGGATAATATCATCCAGCAGGATAATAAACTTCAGGTTATTGGTTTCGGGCAGCACCAGGAAGCGGGAAACCGTATCAGGTATTTCCATCAGCGCCAGCCTTGTTTTATTATTTTTGCGCAGCCTCACAAAAAAGTAAATGGCACGGTCGCGCATTTCGGGCATTGAGCCATGCCCGTCAAGCATTACCGGCACCATATTGCTCAGCAGTTTTTCCCTGAAGTAGTTTTTAACAAACGTACCGCGGGTTACGTTCAGTTGGGCATCGCTTAGTAGAAATATCCGTTCATCGGCCAGTTGCTTAACAATAATGTTTTCGTACAGGTTGTTGAACTTCTGCTCCTGCTTTACTACAAGGTTCTTAATTTGGTTGAGCAGTTTTTTGGGGTTATAGCCCAACAATTCCTTAGCCTTCTCGTTCAAATTAGCCAGGCGGGTAAGCGTTGCCACACGCACGCGGTAAAACTCATCCAAATTAGATGAAAATATGGCCAGGAAACGCACACGATCTATCAGGGGCACAGTGGGGTCGGCAGCTTCCTGCAAAACCCTGTCGTTGAAATACAGCCAGCTGATCTCCCTGTTTATTAATGGTACACGCGGATGAGGCATAGTTTGAATAGTATCGGCTAACGGCCTTTCAGCAAATCTGCCTATTTATTTGTTAAGATAATATTAAATTAACAGCAACAACTGAACAGTAATGAACGTTTTGCTAATTTTAACTTTTAGGTTTGCTACCGTCTGAAAACCACCAAAAACTAAATCAAAACGAAGTATACAGGAAAGAAAAGATATATATCGCTACGCTGGCAAATAATTCATGGTCAATTAATGTAAAGAATGCCTTTAAATTCTTCCTCAATTTGTTTAAATTGAAGAATAGTTTTCATTGCCATATCATCAATCATACTATTGACCTGTTTCATTCGCTTTTTACTAACTTTCAAAGGAATCTTCAAGCCTTCTTCAGGGTCTAATTCATTAATACGAAATGCCGCTTGTTCTTCTTTTAGAGTTTTGAATATTGCGACATTGAAAAAATACTGTGAAATAAGGTTCGCAATACTTTCATCTATAAATAATGATGCGATTGATAATTTGTCGCGCAACTCTGGACTTTTATCCCTTGAATTTTCTAAATATTTTTTAAGATCGTCAATGTTATCCGGTAACCAACCATAGTAAGATTCTAATTCTTTGCGGTGATTTAGAAGTTCTTGATGTAAGGCAATTATTAAGTCAAATTTCTTCCTCGCAAATTCGGACTTTTCGATTTGAAAGCTTATATTTTCTTTTTGCAGGTTGGATTTATAATATTCCATCTTTTTATCAAAGGTATGCTCAATGCTTTTAGAGATAAATCTCTTTCCTATGAAAACACTTACAGATGTTCCTGCGGCCGCTGAAAGAAAGGGTGTTAGTATTTGCTGTATAAGGCTATCAGGCATAAAATGTTTTTTGTTCTAAGATAAAAAAAGAAGAACAATCCGCCTGCTTCTTTGGCTACTAATCACATCTTCAAAAAACAACATCTAATGCCGAAATCTTGGCGCTTCCAAATTACCAATAAACACCTTAGCTTAGTATAGATGAACCAAGCCATCAATTTCTTTTGGACTACTTTGTGCTTTGGCCCGGTGATTATTTGCTGGTGTTTTGCCGATAGCCTGGCGCCGTGCTACTGGTTTTTAGCCGTCGGCTTTTTATGCCTGTTTATTCCGATGCGCTGGCTGCAACTGAGCGATAAGCCGGCTTTTTATACAGGCCTGGGTATTAAACTGTTCCGGAAGTTTGTGCAAAATGGCGATTATGTTAACCGTGCGATCAGGAAAAGTAACCCCGCACACCGGGTTATAAAAGGCAGGCAGGGCCCGGCCAGCTATATGAAAACACTGGCCATGTACCATGCTTACCATTTTGGCTGTCTGGTATTTTTCACACTGACGGCTATTCACGCCTTTATACAAGGGCAATATTTATTTGCTATGCTTATTATACCCGCTAATACTTTATACAATATCTATCCCATATTTTTGCAACAATACAACCGGGCACGGGTAGCTAAAGTAACCGGCCGGCAAACAATATAATGTGTTTGGCCGTAAAACACCCAATCGTTATTAACTAACCATTATCTTTGTTCCCTATAAACCATTACCCGATATGCCATCATTTGATATTGTAAGCAAAATTGACGGGCAGACGCTCGACAACGCTATCAACACCGCCAAAAAGGAAATATTGAACCGTTATGATTTTAACGGATCGAAAAGCACCATTGACCTTGATAAGAAAACCAACGTGGTAACCATTGTTACCGAAGACGATATGCGCCTGAAAGCCATTACCGACTCCATCATCAGCCGCATGGTTAAGCAACAACTTGACCCTAAAGCACTTGATTTTGGCAAGGAACAATACGCATCGGGCAATATGATCCGCAAGGAGATCACCATTAAAGAGGGCATCGACAAGGAAGCCGCTAAAAAGATCGTTAAAAAAATAAAGGATAGCGGCCTGAAAGTACAGGCATCTATTATGGACGACCAGGTACGCGTACAAGCTAAAAAGATAGACGACCTGCAAGCCGTGATCAGCTTGTGCCGTGGCGAGGATTTTGGGCAGCCTTTGCAGTATATTAATATGCGGGCCTAAGGTAAAAGTTGTCTGAACCAGAATTTGCCGAATTTTTGAATTTTCAGAATTCTGCTCATTCTTGAATTCTGAAAATTCCGGTTCAGACATTCTTTGTGGCTAAATTGCCACACCCCTTCTTTGAAAATTAATTTTTTAGTTCATACTTTTATTGTATGCTAAAAAACCTCATCATCCTATTCCTGCTCTTCCCTGCTACCGTATTTGCCCAAAGCGTTATTACAGGCAGTGTGCTAACCAAGGCCGGCAATGCCGTGCCCGATGCCAGCGTATTTTTAAGCAATGCCAGTGTGGGCAGTAAAACGCTCGAAAATGGCGCCTTTACCTTAAATAATGTTAAATACGGCCAATACGACCTGGTGGTAAGCTGCATTGGTTTTGAAACTTATCATGAAACCGTGCTGGTAAACGCCGAAGCTATCGCTTTGCCTGCTATACATCTATCGCCCAAAATAACCGAACTGAAAGAGGTTACTATTCAATATGATTCAAACCGCGACAGGCATGTAAAAATGTTTTTGGATGAGTTTTTAGGGCATTCCGAAAACGCGATGCAATGCAAGTTGCTTAACCCCGAAATACTTAACCTCACCTTTGAAAAAAGCACAGGTAAACTTACCGGTAGCACCGACGATTTTTTAGTTATTGAAAATAAAGCATTAGGCTATAATATTAAATATCTGCTGGCATCGTTTGAATGGGACCCGCAGCGGGGATACGTTTCTTATACGGGTTCATCCGTATTTGAACCCATGACCGGCAAATCATCTGACGAAAAGCGCTGGCAAAAGGCCAGGATAAAAGCCTATCGCGGTTCGGATATGCATTTTTTGCGCGCCTGCATTGGCCAGCAGGTAGCCGAAGAGGGCTTTACGGTTTACCCGGTGATCCGTAAGCCTAACCCCGACAGGCCGGCCGACAGCCTGATCAGGGCTAAACTGCAAAAATTTCGCCCGGCGGGAAGTACCCGTATTTTACTGATGACTGACTCTTTGCGCTACTGGTCGGAAAAATCGAGGCTGCCCAAATATATCGACATCATGAATAATACGCCTATAAAGAGCGCCGACTATATTAAGCTGACACAAAAGAAAGGGATATACGCTTTCGGTTATCCAAATCTTTTAAGGATACATTATAAGAGTACAGGCAACAGTTCGATGGTGACGTTTGAAAAGGAATATGCTTATTTTGATAACAACGGAATAATTTTAACCCCTCACTACGTATTGATAGAGGGTAGCTGGGCTTTTAACCGCATAGCCGAATTATTGCCGGTTGATTACGAACTACCCGCAACATTTTAAAAACAGACCCGCTTCTACTATTTAGCTTTCAGCTTGGTATCAAGCAGCTTTAACAGCACATCAAACTCGGCGGGACTATATCCTATAGATTGATAAATGATGCGACCGTTCTCGTCGAGCACTACATTGCGGGGGATAGATTGCGTAGCATACAACTTAAATATAGCCCTCCCCTCGTCGGGCAGCATGGCGAAGGTGTATTTATTTTGTTCTTTAAAAGGCAACACTTTCTCCCAACCCTCTTCACGGGCGAAAGCGAACATCGCGAATTTTGGATTGTCCTTATACTTCTCCCATATCTCTTTCTGCACCCTTGGCAATTCGGCGCGGCAGGGCGGGCACCAGGTAGCCCAAAAGTTAAGCAGCACTATTTTGCCGCGATAGTCTTTAATATCAGCCGTTTTATCCTTAGCGGTGCTAAAACTAAACGTTGGTGCCATATCGCCTACCCTGGTAAGGGTTGATGCATCCGGTGCTTGTGCTTTTACACCGATGGCTAAAATGGTAAGCGCGAGGATAAGGATTTGTTTTTTCATGACAATGGATGTTTAATAATGCAATATAAGATATTACAATGAAAAATTAAGAGGTAGAGAGTCTATCAACCAAATCCGCGTTAGGGATTGGAGGAAAAGCCCGGAGCCGGGGTGGCCCGGGCGCCAGCCTGGCGAGGACTTGTACGGAAAGCCCGGGCCGCAGGCAACGCCATGGTACAGTGATTGGAGATTAGTTAATAAGTGATTACTTATTGATGCGGCAATTTCAAGCCTAAACTCTAATCACTTATTAACTAATCTCCAATCACTGCACCATCTTATTTGCACAGCACGAACTGGCAAAAGCCTCGGGCTTAGCTTTAAACACAAAACCCATGCTTAGGATATAGCCCATCGCCTCGTGCAGGGCCTGGTTGCTTTTAAACATAGGGTTGGTGTTGATATCAGCATGTACTTCCAGGTCTACATCGTACAGGTCTAATAGATCGCACAGTTTGTACGAGATATCGATAGATTTTTGCACCTCGTTAAGCATGCGTTCTTTAATGCTCATTTTTTGCGTAGTGCGCTCCTGGTGGATGTACATGAAACCGCCACGGCCCTCGCGCAGGAATACGATAACGGTGGCAAAATCTGTCACCGCGCCTTTCACCTGCGAGTCGGTACCGATGCATACTTTAAGCTTGTTTCCTAAAGCGGTTTCACGTTCGATGGCGCGTTCTACCTCTTCCATAATGGGAAATTGGATCACTTCCCCGCTGAATTTTCTCCAGGTCATATAAAAATCGTTTTAGGGTGAATTTTTACAACCGCTGTTTCAGGTTTATAAAAATAAGCGATTAACTATCGTATTAACGTTAAATCCAGATAATTTATTTGTTAACATCTCGCTTATTATCAACACATTAATAATATACAAATGGTGGACAAATTGCGCTCCTGCTTTTTATTTCATTGCATAATTACCATCTTTATTAAAAAAACTAAATCAAACCAATGAAACTGAGTAATTACCTATGGTTAGCTATCCCCGCCGCTTTGGCCGTGGGCTGTAAAGGCAAACCAGATGCATCAGGCGATGTGCCTAAACGCACCGTATTTTTCGACAAGGCAGGTATGGATACCACCGTATCGCCGGGCGAAAACTTTTTTAACTATGCCAGCGGCGCCTGGATTAAAAAAACCGAGATACCGGCTTCGGAAACGGGCTGGGGATCGTTTTACACGCTGGATGACGATAACACCAAAAACCTGCACAAGATATTAGAGGAAACATCGGCACAAACGCACGATGCTGGCAGCCTTGAACAAAAAGTAGGCGACCTGTATGCCAGCGGCATGGATACCGTGGGCATCGACAAGTTGGGCTATACCCCTATCAAACCACTACTGGCCCGCATTGCCGGCCTTAGCGATTACAAGGCCCTGGTGAACTTTGCCGCAAGCAGTTTTAAAGATGGCGACGGCTACCTGTTTGGCTTTTATGTAGCGCCCGATGATAAAAACAGCACCAAAAACATGGCGCAATTTAGCCAAACCGGCTTGGGCCTGCCTAATTGCGAGTACTATTCAAAAACAGATTCCGCATCGGTTAAAATACGCGCCGAATACGTAAAATACATTGCCAAACTGTTTACTCTTGTTGGCGACGATGCGGCTACCTCAACTAAAAAAGCTAACGATGTGTTGAAGCTGGAAACCGAGATAGCCAAATCGCACTCCACCCCGGTTGAACTGCGCGACCCGCAGGCTAACTACCACAAATTCCTTGTATCCGACCTGCAAAAGCAAGTGCCCGATATTGATCTGAAGAATGTATTCGACCAGATGGGCGTGAAAACCGATACCGTATTGGTTGGTCAGCCTAAATATTATGTAGCATTGAACGGCTTGTTAAAATCGCAACCGATTGACGTTTGGAAAACTAAACTGGCTTTCGAAACGCTAAACTCATCAGCATCGTACCTGAGCAAGGATTTCCGCGATGCACGCTTCGATTTCTTCGGCAAAACGCTGAATGGCCAAAAGAAGCAAAAAGAACGCTGGAAAACTATCAGCTACGCGGTTGATGGCGGCATTGGCGAGTTGTTAGGTCAGCTTTATGTGGCCAAATACTTTACCCCGGATGCTAAAAAACGCATGCTCGACCTGGTGAACAACCTGCAGGGCGTTTACAAAACCCGCATCGAAAAACTGGACTGGATGAGCGCCGCCACCAAACAAAAAGCGGAAGATAAACTGGCTGCCTTTACCAAAAAGATCGGTTATCCGGATAAGTGGAAAAAATACGATGACGTATCTATCAACCGTGTAAGCTATTACTCAAACATGGAGTCGATCAGCAAACATAATTATGCCGAGCAGTTAAAACGCATAAACAAGGCTGTTGATAAAACCGAATGGGGCATGACGCCGCCAACGGTTAACGCTTACTACAACCCATCGTTCAACGAGATCGTTTTCCCGGCCGGGATCCTGCAATTCCCATTCTTTGATAAGGATGCTGATGATGCTATTAACTATGGTGCCATTGGCGCGGTAATTGGCCACGAAATGACCCACGGCTTTGACGATCAGGGCGCGCAGTACGATAAAGAAGGCAACCTGAAACAATGGTGGACCAAAGAGGATGAAGCCAAGTTTAAAGCCAAAACCCAAATGGTGGTTGATCAGTACAACAAGTTTGTGGTATTTAAAGACCTTAATGTGAACGGCAAACTAACCCTTGGCGAAAACATTGCCGATATTGGCGGTTTGGCCATTGCCTACAATGCCTTTAAAAATACCGAGCAAGGCAAAGGCAATACCAAGATAGATGGACTGACGCCTGATCAGCGCTTCTTCCTATCGTTTGCCCAGGTATGGCGCATTAAAACCCGCGATGAAACCATGCGCATGCGTGTTAACACCGACCCGCACTCGCCCGAAGTTTACCGCGTGAACGGCCCGTTATCAAACATGGTTGAGTTTTATAACGCCTTCGGTATTAAACCGGGCGATAAGATGTACCGTGAGGATAAGGATAGGGTGAAGATTTGGTAAGTGAGGTAAAAGGTTAAAGCTGAAAGGCGAAAGGCCTTCATCAAACGCGCAACGCCCCGGGAATTCCGGGGCGTTGCGCGTTTATGTATTTATCACGGGAACAGCAGAATGTCGAAAGGTTTCGTACCTACGGCACGAATGAATTTCCACTTTGCTTTTTCTACCAACATTTAATCCCTATGGGATTTTTTTGCGGCTATCATGCAACGGATGTGTTGATAGAAAAATCCCATACTGGATTATTGCAGATGCCATGCTCCAGAGGAGCAATATGTTGGTAGAAAAACCCATCACCAGTTATTGCGCGCTGTAGGTGCGCTACACAACGGGCACTAATCTATACGGGATTGTTTTATAGCTATCATGCTCCCGAGGAGCAATATGTTGGTAGAAAAAAAATTGACCATTTGCTGCGCGCCGTAGGTGCGCTACACAATGGGCACTAATCTATACGGGATTGTTTTATAGCTACCATGCTCCCGAGGAGCAATATGTTGGTAGAAAAAAAATTGACCATTTGCTGCGCGCCATAGGTGCGCTACACAACGGGCACTAATCTATACGGGATTGTTTTATAGCTATCATGCTCCCGAGGAGCAATATGTTGGTAGAAAAAATAAATTGACCATTTGCTGCGCGCCGTAGGTGCGCTACACAACGGGCACTAATCTATACGGGATTGTTTTATAGCTATCATGCTCCCGAGGAGCAATAGGTTGGTAGAAAAAATAAATTGACCATTTGCTGCGCGCCGTAGGTGCGCTACACCATCATTCAGGCAATTTAAATATATAGCGCTCGTCATAATCTACTTCAAATTGCTCAAGAAACTGTCTATACTCATCTAAAAAAGTCTTTTTACGATGATGTTCTTCCTGATCCAAAATATAATCGGTTACGGCTTTAACATGTGAACGGGAATACGAAAACGCGCCATATCCCTCTTGCCAGTTAAATTTAGATTTATTGAATTTTTGCAGATTGATCCATTCTGATGAATCACTTTTTACAATCCGCATCAAATCCGAAAGCGATTGGGTTGGTCTGAAACCGATAAACAAATGCAAATGATCGGGCATACAATTTATAGCGATCATTTTATGACCCTGATTTTGAACTATGCCGGTAATATACCCATGTAATTGCTCTTTCCATGAAACGTGTATAAGTGCCTGGCGAAACTTCACCGCGAATACGCATTGAATATGAATTTGAGTATAGGTATTTGACATTAATTGTGAATTTATAGGTTGATTTTATTCCGATTATTAAAGCTAAACAAAAGAGGCTGTATCATAAATCATGGTATGGCCTCTTTTTTATTTGTGCATAATTTATTGGAATAAAGAGGGGTATTTATTTGATATAATAATCTGATTTTCATATATTTATGTATCGAAAGTAGCGTAGTATGTCCTCTAAAAGACCTGTATTCAAGCCCTACCAGCAACGGCAGTTGATGGCTATTCCTCCAACACTTGACGAATTAGTTCCGGCATCGCACCCGGTGCGTGTAGTTAACGATGTGATCGACAGGCTCTATCTGGAACCATTGCTGAAAGCTTATCATATCCGCGGGAGTTCAAGCTATCACCCGCAAATGTTGTTAAAGGTGCTGGTATATGGGTATGTAACCAACACCTACTCCAGCCGAAAGCTGGCAGCAGCCTGCCGGGAAAGCGTTTACCTGATGTGGCTGAGTTCGATGAACTATCCTGATCATAATACGATCAACCGTTTCCGGGGCGTACGTTTGAAGCATGCGCTGCGTGATGTGTTCGAAGATGTGGTGAAACTTTTGGCAGAGGAAGGCCTGCTCAGTATTGAAGAAGTGAATACGGACGGGACAAAGATAGAGGCGAATGCAAACCGGTATACCTTTGTCTGGAAGAAAGCGATTCAGACCAATAAGGAAAAGATGAAAAAGCAGCTGTCAGAGATATGGGACTATGCCCAAAGCGTAGCAAAAGAAGAAGACAGGCTGCCTGATCCGCCTGACTTTACTGTTATTGACAGTGAAAAGGTCAATGCCGCAGTAGATAAACTCAATGAGAAGCTTTCCTCGCGTGAGGATGTTTCCAAACAGGTCAAAAGCAAGCTGCGGTATATCAGCAAACATTACCCGCAGGCCATTGCCCGCTATGAGCAGCAGGAAGCTCTGCTGGGTGAACGCAACAGCTATTCCAAGACCGATACGGATGCCACATTCATGCGGATGAAGGAAGACCACATGAAAAACGGCCAGTTAAAACCGGGGTATAATGTTCAGATATCCACATCCAACCAGTTCATTGTCAATTACACCATTCACTCCAACACCACAGACACCAATACATTAAGTGCTCATTTAGCGCAGCATGAAGTCAGCTTTGGCAAAGCACCGCAAGTGCTTACAGCCGATGCCGGATATGGCTCCGAGGAGAACTACACGCGGTTGGAACAAAAAGGAACAATCGCCTTTGTAAAGTATGGGATGTTCGATAAGGAACAAAATGAGAATCACAACAACAAGCACCCTTTTGCAGCAAATAAGCTTTTTTACAACCAGGAGAAAGATTGTTACATCTGCCCGATGGGCCAGCAAATGAATTTCATCGGAACAAGTAAAAGAAAAACAAGCACGGAGTTTGAACAAACGGTAAAAAGATACCAGGCAGTTAACTGCGCTAACTGTCCGCTGAACGGTATTTGCCATAAATCAAAAGGGAATCGGATCATTGAAATCAATGAAAACCTGAACCGCCTGAAACAAAAGGCGCACGAGCTGTTAAACAGTGAAGAAGGCATACAACGGCGAAAGAAACGCTGCTTTGATGTAGAACCTGTATTTGGTAATATTAAGCAGAACCATGGCTTTAAACGGTTTATGCTCCGCGGCAAGGAAAAAGTAGAAATAGAATGGGGTTTAGTTGCAATCGCACAAAATCTAAGGAAAAAAGCGGCTTAAATGAGTCGTTTTACCACTCAGGTTCGCCCAAGAAAGCTACCCCCTCCCCCTCAAAAAATTCCATAGAAACTCAATACCAAATTCAGCTATTAGGCTAAAAAAATAAAGACCGCATCATTTGATTTATGATACGGCCTCATATATTTAAAAAATCAAGAGGTTATCCCAACTTCTTATACCTGATCCGCTTCGGCGCTACATCTCCTAAACGCTTTTTGCGGTTCTCTTCGTAATCGCTGTAGTTACCCTCGAAGAAATAAACCTGCGAGTTACCCTCGAAAGCAAGGATATGGGTACAGATACGGTCGAGGAACCAGCGGTCGTGGCTGATGATGACGGCGCAGCCAGCAAAATTTTCCAGCGCTTCTTCCAGCGAGCGTAGGGTGTTTACGTCGATATCGTTGGTAGGCTCATCCAGCAGCAGCACGTTAGATCCTTTTTTCAACGTGATAGCCAAATGCACACGGTTACGCTCACCGCCTGATAACACACTGATCTTCTTTTGCTGATCGGCGCCGTTAA
The DNA here is from genome assembly GCF_013283875.1 of Mucilaginibacter mali. Taxonomy (NCBI): domain Bacteria; kingdom Pseudomonadati; phylum Bacteroidota; class Sphingobacteriia; order Sphingobacteriales; family Sphingobacteriaceae; genus Mucilaginibacter; species Mucilaginibacter mali. The sequence goes on along the minus strand of NZ_CP054139.1, from coordinate 1,316,939 downwards.
AGTTAAAACGCGATACATAGGCGCGCGAGTTTAACGGGCGGTTACCCAGCAAAATAGTCTCGTTACCGCCGGTGATGTTTTCCCAAACCGATTTTTCGGCTTCCAGGTCATCGTGCATCTGATCTACATAACCCAGCGCTACCGTTTCACCTACACGGAAGGTACCCGCATCCGGTTGTTCCTGCCCTGTGATTAAACGGAATAGCGTGGTTTTACCCGCGCCATTCGGCCCAATAATACCTACTATACCCGCAGGCGGCAGCGAAAAGCTCAGGTCTTCAAACAGCACCCTGTCGCCATAAGCTTTGGTTACATTGGTAGCTTCTATCACCACATTACCCAAACGAGGGCCGGGCGGAATAAACAGCTCCAGTTTTTCTTCGCGCTCTTTGCCTTCCTCGGCGGCCAGTTTCTCGTAGTTGGCTAAACGGGCCTTGCCTTTCGCGTGGCGAGCTTTGGGGGCCATACGTGCCCATTCCAATTCGCGCTCTAAAGTTTTCTGGCGTTTGCTTTCAGTTTTTTCTTCCTGCGCTAAACGCTTAGCCTTCTGATCCAGCCACGATGAGTAATTACCCTTCCATGGGATGCCTTCGCCGCGGTCAAGTTCTAAGATCCAGCCGGCTACGTTATCAAGGAAGTAGCGGTCGTGCGTTACGGCGATAACCGTACCCGCATATTGTTTCAGGTGCTGCTCTAACCAATCAATAGATTCGGCATCCAGGTGGTTGGTAGGCTCGTCCAGCAGTAATACATCGGGTTGTTGCAGCAGCAGGCGGCACAGGGCCACGCGGCGACGCTCACCACCCGATAGTACCGATATTTTGGTATCCGGCTCGGGGCAGCGCAGGGCGTCCATGGCGCGTTCCAGCTTGGTGTCCAGTTCCCAGGCGTTAACGGCGTCTATTTTATCCTGCAATTCGCCCTGGCGCGCCATCAGTTTATCCATGGCGTCAGGATCGCTATATACTTCTTCTAAACCAAATTTCTCGTTGATCTCCTCGTATTCTTTCAGGATAGCGGTAATTTCAGATACGCCTTCTTCTACCACTTCACGAACAGTCTTGTTCGGGTCAAGTTCCGGCTCCTGGGCCAGGTAGCCCACGGTATATCCCGGCGAGAATACCACTTCGCCCTGGTAGCTTTTATCAAGCCCGGCAATAATTTTTAATACAGATGATTTACCAGAACCGTTTAAACCGATAACGCCAATTTTAGCGCCATAGAAAAACGACAGGTAAATATTTTTTAAGACTTGTTTTTGCGGCGGATAGATCTTGCTGACCCCCGCCATAGAAAATATGATCTTCTCGTCGGCCATTTAAATTAATATTTGAATGGCAAATATAGGGTTTAGAGATTAGAGATCGGTTGATTGTAGATCAGGTTTTTACAGGAGATCATTCTGGCAGCTACAAATGTTCAACGCGAAAAAAAAATGAACAAAAATCCCCTTTTTTTGAACAAAATTTGAACACGCAACACATTGATTTACAATCAAAAACATACAATTGTTCAAGATTTCACTTTTTCTCCTCAGGCGGATTTTTTAAGGGTACTGACAAACTTACGCCACCATGGACTGCAAATAATATGCGTATATTTTGCAAAGTTAACACTAACGGAATCAAATACAGTTAAGACACTATTTGACGATACCTATACAGGCAGTTTAGAGATTGATTTGGCGATCAGGTTTTTCACAGCTTTTCTACAGGATCATTTATTACTTTTGCGCAGCATGATACATCGCGTTACCGCATATTTAATAGCCGGCTACTTTTTATTAAGTAGCGTGCTGTTGCCTTTGGGCGATTTTTCGCTCATCAGGGACCTGCCGCGCATGTACCACGCCTACCAGCAGGTGGCTGCGCCCGATGAAATGGGCATAGCCGATTTTATCGGCGATTACCTGCTTGATGGCAAAACCCTGTTAGGCCATAATAAAGAAGACGCGCCGGCCAATACCGCTGTAAAATTTCAGCATGCCGATGGTTTGCTGAGCGTACCGGCCCTGCACTTTCATATGCGCGGTGTAACGGTTGCCGAGGTGGTTACCAAATATATTCCCGCACCAATACCAGCTATTAGTCCCAAATTTCATAACGAACTCTTCAGGCCGCCGTTAAATACCGTTGCCTGATATTTTCTTTTTTGCCTTCCCGGCAAACATAGGTAACCTGTTTATTAACCGCGATGCATGGCATCGCCTCTGAACTATTTTTATGAAATTTTATCTACTGCTTGTTATGGCATTGGCCTGCCATATCAGCTATGCACAAAATACTTTTAAGGCCATTATTAAAGATGATAAAACCCACCTTCCGCTGGCGGGGGTAAGCGTATCGATAACCGCGTTAAATAAAGGTGCTACCACTAACGCCGGCGGCGAAGCAACGATCAGCAATATCCCCAATGGCAGCTTCCAGATACAATTTAGCTATGTGAGCTACTTCGGCCAGAATAAAACCTTTACTTTTCCATTGCGTGATGCCAATACTGCAACTGAGATATTTTTAGAGCCGCAATCGGGCGAACTGGCCGAGGTGGTGGTACAAACTACCCGTACCGGCCAAAACCTGAAAGATATCCCTACCCGCATTGAGGCACTGCCACAGGAAGAACTGGACGAAAAAGGCACCATGCGCCCCGGCGATATTAAAATGCTGCTGGGCGAGGCAACGGGCATCCACGTACAACAAACATCGGCCGTGAGCAGTACAGCTAACTTCCGTATACAGGGTTTAGATAGCCGTTACACGCAGCTACTGCAGGATGGTATGCCCATGTACCAGGGTTTCTCGGGTGGGCTTAGTTTGATGCAGGTATCGCCAATTAACCTTAAACAGGTAGAATTTATTAAAGGTTCGGCATCTACCCTTTACGGCGGCGGGGCTATTGCCGGTTTGGTGAACCTTATCAGCAAAACCCCGGCTAACGAGCCTGAACTTACTTTTTTGCTGAATGGCAACAGCGCTAAGGGTGTAGACGCCAGCGGATATTACGCGCAAAAATGGCAGCACGTGGGTACTACCGTATTTACATCGTATAATTATAACGGCGCGTATGCCCCGGCCAATACGCTGTTTACCGCTGTGCCGCACACCAACAGGGTAAGCGTTAACCCCAAGCTATTTTTATACATGAATGATAAAAACACCGGCTGGATAGGCATTAACGGCACTTACGAGAACCGCTTTGGCGGCGATATACAGGTGGTAAACGGCAATGCCGATAACACGCACCAGTATTTCGAGCGGAATAAAAGTTATCGCTTCTCTACCCAGCTATCATTCACCCACAAGATCGATACGGCAAGCAGCATTAACGTTAAAAATACGGTGGGCTACTTCGATCGCGACCTGGCGGTACCTGCCTATGCCTTTCACGCCAAACAAACCTCTTCCTACTCCGAGGTTAACTACGTGCATAAAGGCAATAAAGCCAGTTGGGTAGGTGGCGCCAATTTATGGACAGACCATCTGACGGCCTTGCCGCCTTACGCGGCATTAGGATATGATCTGAATACCTTAGGCATATTTGTACAGCAAACCTACAAGGCCAGCAATTGGCTGTCGGTTGAAAGTGGCTTACGGCTTGACCACAACGTACCGGCTGCCAATAATAACACCAACGGGCTGTTCCTGCTGCCGCGTGTTAACTTCCTGTGCAGGATCAGCGAGCAGTTGACCAGTCGCCTTGGCGGTGGTATGGGTTACAAAATGCCAACCATTTTTAACGATCAGAGCGAAGAGCGTGGATACGGCGCCATCCAGCCAATCAATATTGGTATGCTTAAGGCTGAAAGATCGGCCGGGGTTAACGCGGATATTAATTACCGTGGTGTGGTGGGCGATGATGCGATGGTCAATATCAACCACCTGTTTTTTTATACCAGGGTGAATGATCCGCTGATCTTGCAAGGCAGTACCTTTATCAACGCGCCGGGTAACCTATATACCAGGGGTATGGAAACCAATGCCAAAATATTAATGGATGAACTGGGTGTTTACCTCGGTTATACCCTTACTAATACCAACCGGCATTATAACAGCATAGTTACCCCGCAAAGCTTAACCCCTAAGCACCGCTTAAATGCCGATGTAACCTACGAGATCGAGAACTGTTTCCGCGCAGGTGTGGAGGGCTTCTACAATAGTTCGCAGTATCTTGACGATGGCAGCACAGGCCGCGGCTACTGGACCTTTGGCCTGTTAGTGCAAAAAATGTGGAAGCACCTGGATATTTTCATCAACTGCGAAAACCTGACCGACCAGCGCCAAACCCGCTGGGGGAATATTTATAAAGGAACCGTTACCTCTCCCCTGTTTACCGATATTTATGCTCCGCTTGATGGCGTTGTTGTGAACATGGGTGTTAAGATAAAAGTGATGTAGGCCGCCAAACAGGCGCAGGTACCTGCGCCTGTTTTTGTATATATCCATTTCTCCGCGTTATGGATGGGAGCGGATACCGGCCTTGTGGCTAAGGCCTTGTGTAGTATGAGCGTACAGCCCGGGCCGCAGGCAACGCCATTGTTGAGAGATCAGTTAATCAGAGATCAGTAAATTACTGTTAACTATAAGCAACACGCGTTGTAGAAAACCTGCCCCACTAATACAACAACACAGAAGTATTAAAGTCTAACCGCCATTCCCCTATTTATCAATCCTTAAAATCATTATGCCTTATTGTCAGTTTACATGACTTTATGCCTACATTAAAGAATAAATTATTGACATAAGCAACGTATTTAAACTATTTAAAGTAATTATTATCAAAACGTTAACCGGTGTTTGGCATTTAATTAATAATTTTATGCGGATACATGCGGTAAATGGCCTTAAAAAGCTTTATTTAGCAGCATTGAAGCCGGTTTGTATCATCAGATTGTCTGATTTTATCCGCCAAAAATTATTGGCAATATTGTTGATAATTATTACATGGATGTCGGACATCGAAAAGAAACTAATTTATAGATTAGGACGTTCATAACTTATTGAAAGGTATATATGGAAGCTAAATTTTCGCCACGGGTAAAAGACGTTATATCATATAGCAGAGAGGAGGCCTTACGCCTTGGGCATGACTATATTGGTACCGAGCATTTACTGTTAGGCCTTATCAGAGATGGCGACGGCGTTGCCATAAAATTATTACGAGGATTGAACGTAGATACCGCCAAACTGCGCCGCGCCGTGGAAGATGCCGTAAAGGGTACCACCGGCACCAACGTGCACATTGGCAGCATACCTTTAACCAAACAAGCCGAAAAAGTATTGAAGATCACTTACCTGGAAGCTAAAATATTCAAAAGCGATGTAATTGGTACCGAGCACCTGCTCCTTTCTATCCTGCGTGACGAGGATAACATCGCCTCACAACTTTTACTGCAATTTAACGTGAATTACGAGATATTTAAACACGAAGTAGACGCGCACAAAAATAACGTTACCGACGAAATGCCCGGCTCATCAACCGGCGGCGATGATGACTTTAAAGAAGAGGAATCATTTAGCCAGCCTAAAAAGGTGAGCGACATTAAATCGAAAACACCTGTGCTGGATAATTTTGGCCGCGATTTAACCAAAGCCGCCGAAGAAGGCCGTTTAGACCCAATTGTTGGTCGTGAGAAGGAAATTGAGCGTGTATCGCAGATCCTGTCGCGCCGTAAAAAGAATAACCCTATTTTAATTGGTGAACCGGGTGTTGGTAAAAGCGCCATTGCCGAAGGTTTGGCCCTGCGCATTGTACAACGTAAAGTAAGCCGTGTTTTGTTTAACAAGCGCGTGGTTACGCTGGATCTTGCATCGCTGGTGGCCGGCACCAAATACCGTGGCCAGTTCGAGGAACGTATGAAAGCCGTGATGAACGAGCTGGAAAAATCGCCGGATGTGATCCTGTTTATTGATGAGATCCACACCATTGTGGGTGCCGGTGGCGCTTCGGGTTCGCTGGATGCGTCGAACATGTTTAAGCCGGCTTTAGCACGTGGAGAGATCCAATGCATTGGCGCGACCACTTTGGATGAATATCGCCAGTATATTGAAAAAGATGGTGCTTTAGACCGTCGTTTCCAAAAGGTGATGGTTGAACCAGCCAGTCCGGATGAAACTGTTGAGATACTTACCCGTATTAAAGATAAATACGAAGAGCACCACGGCGTAACTTATACCGACGAAGCTATATTGGCCTGCGTTAACCTAACCACCCGCTACATCACCGACAGGTTTTTACCTGATAAGGCGATCGACGCGCTGGACGAATCAGGATCACGTGTGCACCTGACCAATATCCATGTTCCGCAGGAGATTTTGGATATTGAGCAGAAGATAGAGCAGATCAAGATAGAGAAAAACAAAGTGGTGCGCAGCCAGAAATACGAGGAAGCTGCCAAACTGCGTGATACTGAGAAGCATTTGTTAGAAGAGTTGGAACAGGCTAAAGCCGTTTGGGAAGCCGAAACCAAATCTAAACGCTACACCGTTACCGAAGATAACGTGGCAGAAGTTGTGGCCATGATGACCGGCATACCTGTACAAAAGGTGGGCCAGGCCGATAGCCAGAAACTGCTGCACATGGCCGAGAACATTGGCGGTAAGATCATTGGCCAGGATGATGCCATTAAGAAACTGACCAAAGCTATCCAGCGCACACGTGCCGGTTTGAAAGACCCTAAAAAACCAATCGGTTCGTTCATTTTCTTAGGCCCTACCGGTGTTGGTAAAACCGAGTTAGCTAAAGAGCTTGCCCGCTTTATGTTTGATACCGAGGACGCGCTGATCCAGATAGATATGAGCGAGTACATGGAGAAATTCGCGGTATCGCGCTTAGTGGGTGCGCCTCCGGGCTACGTAGGTTATGAAGAAGGCGGTCAGCTGACCGAGAAGGTTCGCCGTAAACCATATGCCGTGGTATTGCTGGATGAGATAGAGAAAGCCCACCCTGATGTATTCAATATTCTGCTACAGGTGTTGGATGAAGGCCAGCTGACCGATTCGCTTGGTCGCAAGGTTGATTTCAGGAACGCGATCATCATCATGACATCTAACATCGGCGCACGCCAGTTGAAGGATTTTGGCCAGGGTGTAGGTTTTGGTACCAGCGCCATGAGCAAACAGGCTGATGCCCACTCACGCGGGGTGATAGAGAATGCTTTGAAGCGTGCCTTCGCTCCTGAGTTTTTGAACCGTATCGATGATGTGATCGTGTTCAACTCGCTGGGTAAAGACGAGATCTTCAAAATTATCGATATCGAACTTTCGGCCCTGTTCGGCAGGATCAGCACACTGGGTTACCAGATCGCGCTGACCGACAATGCGAAGGAGTTTGTTGCCGATAAAGGCTTCGATTCACAATTCGGTGCCCGTCCGTTGAAGCGCGCCATCCAGAAATACCTGGAAGAGCCAATTGCTGAAGAAATACTGAAAGGCGAATTGGCCGAAGGCGATGTAATGGAAGTTGACTATGACAAGGAAGCCGATCAGATCGTTGTTAACGTAAAATCATCCGGCGGCAACAAGAAAACCAAGGAAGAAACACAGGAGTAATTTGTGTTGATAATAAATAAGAAAACGCCCCCGATACTTCGGAGGCGTTTTTTTGTTACCATATGTTTTACAAATTTGTTACGCTACAGCCACTCCTTGGGCCTTAGCTGGTTTACGCTTCAATATCAGCGCGGCTAATAAAGCGATGACCAAACCCACCGGTAATATTTCCATATAAGTGAGTACAATTACCATCAGCGGGTTCTTATACATTTCCTGGTAGCCAGCCATTTGCTTCCGGGTGTCGGCTAATTCGGTAGCGCTTGCACCGCTCTTCTGCATTTGCGCCATGGTATGGGCAACGTATTTGTCCATAAAATCGGGCATAAAACAGTAGTAAAGTACCAGCCAGGTTAGCACATACATGGTTGAGCCGATCAGGGCGATAAATAAGCCGTTTTTAAAAGCCTGCCCAAAGGTGATATAGCCGCCGTTATATTTATCGCGGTAATTTTTTATCCCCACAAAAATAAAGGAAAAAGCCACCAGCATAGAGCCGTAGCCCATCCACATGCTGTGCTCAAAATTGGGGTTGTTGTGATTAAGGCCGATAGTTAATATCATCCATATTCCCACAATTAAACCCGCGATGCCGCCAAATACAAGTACATTTCTTTTCATATTGATTATTGTTTTAAATGATTTGATGAAGCAAAGGTGTGGTACTGCCACCTTTTCACAGTCATACTTTCGGGTGATTTTTAATAAAATGGCTTAAAACCACTCAAAAGTACTATGCCGTCAGGCAATAATACCCAATCGTTTTGCCGCCTCTACCGCCTGGGTACGGCGCTTCACCTCCATCTTTTCAAAAAGGTTAGAAGTATGGGTCTTCACCGTGTTTAACGATACAAACAGGCGCGCGGAAATCTCCCGGTTACTTAAGCCATCGCACATTAATTGCAGCACCTCCAGTTCGCGCTTGCTGATGTTGAGGCGGTCTATCTCCTGTTCGTTGGCTACAAAACCGGCGGTGTTATCCTTGTAAACAGTCTTTTCAACTACTACTGTTTGTACCCTGGGCTTGGCCAGTCTTAGGGCTAACCAGATCCCCAGCGAGGTAAAAAAGAGGGCGATCACGCCCATATACACCTCCATGGCGTGATCGATGATCAGCAGACGGATCTCCAGCCACTTTAATAAAAACAGTACGGCAGCCAGCGATACGCCATATAAAATGGTTTGCTTATTTTTTATCAGGGGATTGGTGAGTGCCATATCTACCACCAATGTAGCAAATTATATCCTAAAGTTTAGCGATATGTACGGATACCAGCCCTCGGTACTGTGCCCGGCCAATACCTGCACCACGGTTAAGGTAGCCGGCGAGAAGTATAGCCCGCCGCCCGCGCCCTGGTGCCAGGTCTCCGAATTTTCGCCGCTTACCCATACCCGGCCAACATCGTAAAAACCGGTTAAGCCCAATTGTCCCGGCAAAATATAACTGGCGATATTGGCCAGCTTTACACGCCCCTGCAAATTATTATAGGCCATATGCTGCCCGGCAAAGCGGTTTTGCAGATACCCCAACAAGTTCCCCTGTCCACCTAAAAACATCGACTGGTAAAAGGCCGGGCTGCCTATACTCACACCGCCACCTACCCTATCCGACAGGACGATACCCTTAGTTATCTTTTGATAATACGTAAACTCGGGCCGGATCTGCACAAAGCCGCGCGAGTAGCTGTTCAGGCCCGAATAGCCCAGCACATCCACATCAAAATAAAAGCCCTTACTGGGCAGCACGTTATTATTGCGCTGGTTACTGGTGTAATTAAAAACCAGGCCAAGGTGCGCCTTATCTTGATCAACAATAGCCGCATCGTACGAGTTGATCTGGCCGGCCTGGCTGATAAACCTGCCGGCATTATCGTTAAGGTCTAAATGATAAAACTGGATGGATGGGCCGGCGCTAAAAGTAGCCCCCTCTCCCGTATGCCAGCGCAACGCCGGACTAAATTGATAGATATCAAAACGGGTGCGGTAATAGCGGCGGTACTGCCCGGCTTTATTCAACACCGTATTGTTGCCCCGACCAAAAAAGTTCATGGTATTATCCGGCGCCTGCATCAAAGCCTCGGCGGTTAAATCTGCCTTACCGATGGCCTGGATCCATTCGCCGTTATATTTTATCCGGAACGCATCGGTAGCGAACGAATGGGTAATCATCAGCTGCTGAACGGTACTGTATACCCCTTTTCGGAAACCATCCTTGCCAGTATATTTAAAGCCAAGCCCTAACAGGAAGCCGTCATCGGCATTAATACCCGCTGTAGCCAATGGCATCCACACGTTATATAGATCTACCGGCACAAATTTGGCGTTCAGCGTATCATTTGATAAATGTTTGCTTACGCGATTGGCGGCTCCCGTAAAGCGGGTACTGTCCTTTTGCCCGTAGACCTGCACTTTATTGTAAGCTTGCTTAATATCAAAGGTTTTGCTTCCGGCGCTATCAATCACCCGTAGTTTTATGGGCGATGCGCTGTTGTTCAGCACCACCTTATCATCGCCGCCCTGCAGGTATAATCTTATTTCCTTCGTGATATCAGGGTGGTAAACCAGATCCATCAGTTTGCCGTTGGCTTGCCCGTTTTTATTTTGCTTTTCTACTACTACACGCATGGCCTTGTCCGGCGCATCGGTGATGCTTACCTGCTCGTTTTTATCAGTCAGGCGGATATCAACTATACGGTTGATGAAGTGATAATATTCAGCCATGGCAGCCGGGATATTATCGCGGCGTCGCTTTAGCTTATTGAGCAGTTCGGTATGGCGCAGGTTATAGCTTTCCTTAGGCAACCGGCGCAAACCAGCTTCCAGTACGGCATCGGTTTCGGCCTTTACAAATTCGTTGGTGATCTCCATCCAGCGCTCGTAACTCATTTGTGCATCGGGGAAGGCCCGCATAAAGCGTGTTTTAAATATCGAATATTTGATGCGGGGGATATCGCCTTCAAAATGATCCAGCTGCGGATCGAGCCATGAACGGGCCGCGATAGTAGGCAGCAAACCCTGGTTTACGTGAAACACCTGGTCTCGGTCGCGGGGAACGGGTTCGTAATTGCGCTCTTTGCCATCCTTTTTTACGGCCCAGCGCCATTGGTCTTCGTGCCTGTCCCAATCGCCAATCAGCAGATCGAGCAGGCGGGCACGAAGAAAAGCCTCGCCATCTACCCGGGCTTCGTAGCTTTTCACCAGTTCACGATCCATTTTTATGGTATTGTCTGAATTGCCGGCCGGCTCCCGTTCTTCCAGCAGGCATACCAGTCCGGCAAAGGTTTTGCGGTACTCTCCAAGGGCAGGGTCGTCGGCTACTACACCAATAACCGGGTTGGCGTGTGCCACATGCGCGGCCTCGGCCAGCGGCGGGACGATCAATGCCGAATAAGGATGTTGCCCGCTAAACTCGTCCCCTATCCAATCTACCGCGAAGGTACCCTGCAAATTTTCGGGCAATAGTTTATCCGGCGTTTTCTCTACGCTGCGCAATACCCATTCGGTGCCGTTCTTTTGTTCCAATCGTAACGATTTTGATTCCATACCGCCGCCCTGCTTCACAGGTGCTAAACCACCGTGAAAGGTTGACAGTTTAATAACAGGCAGCTTAACCTGCATGGCCCAATCTACCCGGTAATTCTCGCCAAACAGCCAGCGGTGTGCGCCGGTAACATCATTATACGATGGGTGCACGGCAACCACCACGCTATCCGTGAACGTATTTTTGATTTGGGCTGATGCATCGAGTTGCATCAGTAAAGCGAGTATCGGCAGGGTAAATATTTTTTTCATAGCGGCCGGATAAGCAGATCGGTTTAAAATTCAAATTTAACAAAAGTTCATCTCAACACTCATTTACCTATAATAATGACCTGCCAATTATGATTGACTTTTATATGTTGATAAACCACCAAACAAAAAAGACCCGCCGACAAAGGCAGGTCTCTGTATTCATTATCTTGATTCCTGATTCTAATAGTCTTGAATCTATTTCCTAAACCGCGTCGCTTAACGAGGTAAATGTAAAGTCGCGAATGCGCATGGGCGGTATCAGGGCGCTTTGGTTACTCTCGGCGCTTACCGTACGTTCCGGAATACCCAAAGCATCCAGGTTGTTCAACATGATCACCGGGCTTTCATTAAAGCGGAAGTTCTTTACCGGAAATTTGATCTGGCCGTTCTCGATATAAAAAGTACCATCGCGGGTAAGGCCTGTGTACAGCAGCGTTTGCGGATCAACCGGGCGGATGTACCACAGGCGGGTTACCAGTATCCCCTTCTCGGTGCCTTTTATTAGTTCCTCCAGCGTTTGTGTACCACCTTCCATTATCATCGGCCCCGGGCCGGGTATCGATTCTATCTTTTGCTTATCGGCCCAGTAGCGCGAATTGTACAGGGTTTTAACTACGCCTTTTTCTATCCATGTGCGTTTAACCTGCGGACGGCCATCGCCGGTCCAGGTCAGGCCCGGCAAATCGGTACGTGCCGGGTCCGAGAAAATGGTTACACGCTCGTCCATCAGCTTTTCGCCAACACGGGTGCCACCGCCTTTCTTGCTTAAAAAGCTGCGGCCCTCATCGGTACTGCGCTGATCGAGGCTGCCCCACAAATTCTCTAATAATACGATGGACGCGGCAGGTTCCAGTATCACCGTATACTTACCCGGTTCGATAGCCCTTGCCCCGGCCGAACCTGTTGCTTTTTGAGCAGCAATCTTAGTAAACTTCAGAGTATCCATATCGGCTACGTTCTCGTAATCGCGGGTGGCATAGCCTGAGCCTTTGCCGTCATCGGTACGCAAGGTAGCCGAGAAGTTGATATCCGAGTATTTGGTATAAGCGAACAAACCCTTCGAGTTCATCATGGATGAAAAACCCGTAGTGCTTTGCAGGAAGCCGGCTGCGGTTAACTTAGCCTCTTTAGCTACCTGCAGGCTTTGGGCTACCAGGTCTGTGCGCTGTTTGGGCGTCATATCTTCGGTAGCTTTTATATAGGTGGTTGATGTAGTTGGCGCGTAAGTTTGCGGCCCCATCACCGGCATGTATTCCGGATTTTCGGGTGCCAGGCGTGCCAGCTCTTCCGACAGGCGCACGGCTTTTTCCAGTTCGGCATCGGTAAATTCATTCAGCGTAGTTACGCCCAGTTTTTTGCCAAAGGCCGATGATATGGCCATGTTGGTTGAGTTGACATTACCCGCGGTGGATACCGAGTTGCGCGCATAACGTATATTGGCCGAGTCGGACCCGTTGAGGTTGATCTCGCATTCGTCGGCCTTTGAGTAGCTTAACGCTTTTTGCATTAAAGCCTTTGCTTCGTTTTCTGTTAGTATGGCCATGGTTTAGATCTTTCTTGCTGTGTTAATTACGTTAACCCCATTAAAACGCGCGGTTGACGAACCGTGCGATACGGCGCTCACCTGCCCCGGCTGTCCCTTGCCATCAAAGAACGAGCCGCCTAAACGGTAATCGCTCTTATCGGCCACGGCTACGCACGAATTCCAGAACTCCTGGGTATTGGCCTGGTAAGCCACATCGTTCAGCATGCCTGCTATCTTGCCGTTCTTCACCTCGTAATACATTTGCCCGCTAAACTGGAAGTTATAGCGCTGCTGATCGATAGAGAACGAGCTGTCGCCGATGATATAGATGCCTTTCTCGGTATTCTTAATGATATCGGCCACGGCCAGCGGCGTTTTGCCCGGTTGCAGCGATACGTTGGCCATGCGCTGGAATTGTACATCGTTCCAGCCATCGGCATAGCAGCAGCCCTGCGATTGATTGAGGCCGATGATATGCGCCTGATCACGAATCACCTGGTAGTTTACCAGTATACCGTCTTTGATCAGATCCCACTGCCCGCATTTAACGCCCTCATCATCGTACCCCACCGCACCCAGCGAGCCTGGTTGTAACTTATCGGCCACGATGTTTACGTTCTTGCTGCCAAAGTTGAATTTGCCCGTTTTCCATTTATCTAAAGTAAGAAAGCTGGTACCGGCGTAATTGGCTTCGTAGCCCAGTACACGGTCTAACTCGGTTGGGTGCCCCACCGATTCGTGGATGGTTAACCACAGGTGACTTGGATCGAGGATCAGATCGTACTTACCCGGCTCTACCGATTTGGCGGCCATTTTTTGGGTAACCTGCAAAGCACCGTTCCCGGCGTCTTCCAGCATATCGTAACGGTCGCGGTATAAAATGGCCGGACCGCCTTTTATCTTATCACTTTCGCGGGGCATCAGGTACTCGTAACCCATACCGCGTGGCGCACTCAGGGCGTTGCGGGTTTCAAACTTCCCGGTCTTGGCATCCACTTTTGTAATGGTAAATGTAGGCCAGATGCGGTGAACGTCCTGATCGATATAGGAGCCATCGGTTGAGGCGAAGTACTTCTGTTCGTTCACCAAAAACAGGATGGAGTTGACATAGTTGGCGCCGTTCTTCATCGCAGCGGCATTGGCCGATAGCAGCAGATCGGTCTTATCCTTCATCGGCACATCAAAGGCGTTCTTTTCTATCGGGGTTTTCCAGCTTACCTCGCCATAGCCTTTTTGCGGGGCAAGTTGCACCGGTTCGGCTTGTATGCGGGCGTTCTCCTTAGCAATTGCTACTGCCATGGCGGCCGCTTTGGCAATGCTGTCGTTATCCAGTTTATCGGTAGCGGCAAAGCCCCAGCAACCATTGGCTATCACGCGGATGCCCATACCGTACGATTGCGTGTTGGCGATATTTTCTACCTTATCCTCGCGGGTAACCACGTATTGGTTAAGGTAGCGGCCTATGCGTACATCGGTATAAGTGGCGCCTTTGCTGCGGGCCGCGTTCAGGGCCACATCGGCCATGCGTTTTTTAAGGGCAACGTCTACCGTTTCCACATGCGACCCAATGGGCATCGACGATCCAAAGACCGGCACCCGGCTTAACATACCGGCACCTATGCCCATGCCGGTAAGGTAAAGGAAGTCTTTTCTTTTCAAAGCTGATATTGTTTAGTTTTTACTAAATATCGTAAAACATAGCCCTGAATAGCAAGTAAAAGCGGTTTTTAATTTTGCACGATGGTTAAAATCACCCTATTGGGGGGAGTGGGAAGTAGCGGTCGGCAGTTTATGGCTGGCAGCGATACTTTAGGGTAAGCTCTCGCGATGAAAATTGGCGGGTATCTTGTCATCTCGAACCCTTAGAGGGGGGGATAGCGGAGCAAGGGTGAGAGATCTTATACATACAGCCAGTCGCGCGTATAAGATCTCTCCTCACGCAACCCCACGCCCAATGTCATTAAGTTACGCTTTTAAGCCCCACCTAAATCCTCCCCAAAGGGGAGGACTTTAAGGATTTTACGCTTGTGCAGCTAAGTCTCCCCTACCGGGGGAGATTTAGAGGGAGCTTTATTCGGCTGATCATCCCTAACTTAAACTTAATGACATTGGGCCCACGCTCCCTGCCCTGGTTCGTCGAGATGACAAGCATAAAACACCAAAGGCGCTCATCGCGCCTTTGGTGTTTTATATCATATTATCCAATTACTGGTATTGGATATAGTTTGGACGTGGTTTGTATTTCAACACTTCCTCAGGCGTTAACATGTGATGAGGGGCTTTTTTGATATCGTTTTTGTAAAACAGTTTAAAGCCGGTGAACTGCACAGGTTCGTTATGGATGAAATAGCGCCAGGTACCCATTTTCAGTTCCGGTTCGCCCCAGCCATCCATATCCATTACCAACTGCACTTCAGGGCGCAGTTTGATACCCGGGGTATTAGTCACCATCTTTTTAGTGAAGCGGTGTACAATGAGGATCTTTGGCGGCAGGTTATTCTTTTTAACCAAATTGGCCAGGTAGCCCGATACATAGTTTACATCCTCAGCATCATAAGTACCTATTTTTTTGCCCGGTTTAGAACCGTCTTTCATCGAGAACTCGGGATCCATACCGAAGTGTACCTGTGGCATCGATAAATATTTCTCAAACAATGGCAACTCGGCGTGGATGTTGCTCAATGCTACCTGCACATCAAGGAAAACAATGGCGTTTATTTTTTTAGCCAGTACCAATACGCTGTCAATTTGCTTGAACGGCATGCGGTAGCGGTATTTGCCATCTTTACCGGCATCGCCCTGTGCAACCACGGCAATGTAGTGCAGCGCAGGTTGAATAGGTGTTTTAGGATCGGCACGCTGCCAGTTTTTGATCTCACCTTTCAGTTTAGCCAGCATCTCGTTAGGCGGCAATTCGCCCAGGATACCCATCTTTTTAGCGTACAGGTTGCCGTAGTAAGCTACCACCCTTTTGTAAGGTAATATGGCGCCCGGCAGCGGGTAAGGCGCTTTTTTTACGGGCCAGTGGCCGGAAGTATCGCCATTAGCCTGCGCCTTGTTTAACGAATCGTAAACGGCTTTATCAATTGGGGGATAAACAACCTTTGCAGGCGTGGTATCGGCCGGTGCGGCAGCTTCTTCAGATTTAGCAGTAGCGGTGCCGGTTTTGGCATCGGCCTCGGCTGTTTTAGCAGCGGGTTTACCGTTTTGGCAATTTGAAAAAAGCGTCAGCGACAGCAGTAATAATGGAACAGGTAAGAGTATGTTTTTCAGTTTCATATATAATATTTACGAGGTTTGGTGTAAACGCACGTTTCGTGCAAAATAACATCATTTCTGTTACCATTGTGTTAAAAGTTATCAACAGTTAACACTCCGTTAATCAGGTATATTTTAAGCTTTGGGGCAATTTAATTACAAAGATTTACAGGATTATAAATTCACAAAGTACACAAAGAAATTTAAGATAAATTTTTCTTTATTCGATACACAAAGCCTTTGTGTTCTCTGTGAAAATCTTTGTGCTCTTTGTGGTTAAATCACCACCACTATCGTCAGGCGGTTTTATAGAATTTACCAAATACCCCTAAAGGCAATTTCACGCCCGATGTGGCCTGCAGGTACAACTCCCCTATCTCCAGATTTTGCACTTTAGGGAACGAACTACGGATCAGATTTTCCACTATTACAGATGAGAAACCAAGCGAATAGGTATTAAGGATCAGGAAATGCTCCTGCGGATCAAGCAATTGCACTACATCCTGCATCATCTCCAGGATATGGTCTTCCAGCTTCCATTTTTCACCGTTGGGGCCATGCCCGTAGGCAGGCGGATCGAGGATAATGCCGTTGTATTTTTTGCCACGCTTTATTTCGCGCTTTACAAATTTCAGGGCATCTTCTACCATCCAGCGGATATTGCTCAGGCCTGATAGTTCCTGGTTCTCGTTGGCCCAGGTAACCACTTGCTTTATCGAATCTACGTGGGTGGTGTCGGCCCCGGCTGCACGGGCCATCAGCGATGCGCCGCCGGTATAGGCAAACAGGTTAAGCACCTTTGGTTCGGGCGTTTTAAAGCGTTTGATGTTTTGCGAGATATAATCCCAGTTTACAGCCTGCTCGGGGAAGATGCCTACGTGCTTGAACGAGGTTAAGGCCAGTCGGAATTTGATGGCGGCATCGTTATTTTTATATTCCACGTGCCAGCGGTCGGGTGTGGCGGGGTTCTTCTTCACCCATTCGCCCGATGTAGCCGAACGGCCTTTAAAGCGGATATGATGCTGGCGCTGCCATTCGGTTGCCGGCAATTGCTTAGCCCACACCGCCTGCGGCTCGGGACGGATCAATATCACATTGCCAAAGCGTTCCAGTTTTTCAAAATCGCCGCAATCGATCAGTTCGTAATCTTTCCAGTGTGTGGGTGTGAGGAGTTGGATCATTTGTTTGCAGAATAGTCCGGAAGACGGGAAGACCGAAAGACCGGAAGTAATTTGCAAAGGTAGTAATTAGTCCGGAAGTCCGTGTGAGTGCAACATTTCCGATCGATTGTTAATTTCTGTTAAAATTTATGGGTTCTTAAAATATTTGGCGGGCCTGAAGGTTATATCTATTCAATATCCCGTGTTATGCAAAAGCCCGATAGCAGTTTAATAAAACAAGCCCTGTGCTGGCTGCTGGTTATTTTGGCCTGCCTGGCGGCCCATGCCTGAGATCTGTTTTGGCTGACTACAATGATCAGCCGTTAAAGATCATCCAGAATGTCATCAACTAATCTCCAATCTTCAACCGCTGATCTCTACCTATAGCTTCTCCTTCGCTGCCCGCATAAAGCGGCTGGCAAATACAAAGTCGTTCAACTCCTTATTATCGGTTTTGGCAATTTCCTTGTTGCTGCCCTCCCACCATTTTTTGCCGCCGTGCAAAAAGATGATGTGATCGCCAATACCCATTACCGAGTTCATATCGTGGGTTACAATTACGGTGGTGATCTGGTATTCTTCGGTCAGTTCGGCAATTAGTTCGTCTATCAGGATGGATGTTTTAGGGTCGAGGCCCGAGTTGGGCTCATCCACAAACAGATATTTTGGTTGCATGGATATAGCGCGGGCAATGCCTACACGCTTTTTCATACCGCCGGATAGTTCGGATGGAAAAAGCTTGTTCTTGCCTTTCAGGTTAACCCGCTCCAGGCAAAAATTGGCACGTTCCAGTTTTTCGGCACGCGATTGCTCGGTGAACAGGTTAAGCGGGAACATGATGTTCTCTTCAACAGTCATCGAATCGAACAGGGCCGAGTTTTGGAACAGCATGCCGATCTCCTTACGGATGGGTACGCGCTCCTCGAAATTCATTTGCGTAAAGTCCTTACCATCAAACAACACCTGTCCTTTAGTAGGTTCGTGCAAGCCGACGATGCATTTCAGCAGTGTAGTTTTACCCGATCCGGACCCACCGATGATGAGGTTGTTCTTACCGGGCTTAAACTGCGCCGTGATGCCCTTCAGCACCTCGTTCTCTCCAAATGTTTTATAAACGTCTCTTACTTCTATCATAACAACATGCTGGAGATCATCAAATCGGCAAATAATACCATTACGCAGCTATAAACCACACCACGTGTGGCCGACTGGCCTACTTCCAAAGCGCCACCCTCGGTATAAAATCCGTTGTACGCGCAAATGGAGGTGATCAGGAAACCGTAAACAATTGATTTCACGGCACACACTGTTACAATGATTGGTTTAAAGCCATCCTGCAAACCCTGTATATAATCGGTAGGTGTAATGGTTGATGAGGTTAAACAAGCCAGGTAACCACCACCCAAGCCCAACGCCACCGATATGATGGTGAGCAGCGGGATCATGGATACGCCCGAAATAATTTTTGGCGCGATCAGGTAACCGGGAGCGTTCACACCCATAATTTCCAGCGCATCTATTTGTTCGGTAACCCGCATGGTGCCTATTTGCGAGGCGATGCTTGAGCCTACACGGCCGGCCAGTACCAGGGCAGATATGGTTGGGCTGAACTCTAATATCGTCGAATCGCGCGAGATGCTGCCTACAATGCTTAGCGGCACCAGCGGGCTTGATAGCTGGAAAGCCACCTGTATAGCCGCCACCGCGCCGATAAATACCGAAATAATAGCAATGATACCCAGCGAACCGATACCTACCGATATCATCTCGCGGATCACCTCGTTCCAGTAAACGCTGAACTTTTCGGGCTTTTTAAAGCTTAAACGTAGTAGAAGTATGTATCTGCCTAAACTTGTGAACATTTATGTGATATAACGCCGTTAAAAATACTACAATTTGTTGTTGTTGGCCCCAATAATACAAATTAAGCAGCATTAAGTTCTTTGTATAAAGAAACCTTATCTATTTTAGTTTTGTATATTTGAAATATGATACGGACAGTTGTTAAACCGAAAGATCAAAATCTATCGATAAGGTTGCCTGAAATTGAGGATGAAACTGTTACACACCTGATCAGCGAAACTATTTTAGCGGAAGACTGGCTGTCTCCTGAAGAAGATGTCGCATGGCAAGATCTGTAGCATATAAATTATGTTATTGATACCTATTGCAATTAATCCCTAACTTACAGACATGAAAAACGCCATAATCACCGGCGCTACACGTGGCATGGGCCGCGCTATTGCCTTAGCTTTTTCCAACGAAGGTTTTAATCTTGCCATTTGCTCGCGTAATGCTGCCGAACTGAAAACTTTTGAAGAAGAACTGAAACAGATCGATCCCGGCATCAAAGTGATTGCTGTTGTGGCCGATGTAAGTAAAAAGGCCGATATCATAAAATTTGCCGGCGAAGCCGAAAGTGTCTTGGGTTCGATAGATATTATTGTGAACAATGCAGGGACTTTCATTCCCACCAGCATACTTGATGATGCCGACGATACTTTTGATAAACTGATGCACACCAACCTGCTGCCCGCTTACGAGCTTTACCGTTACTTCGGTAAAAAGATGATGCAGGCGCGTTCAGGGCATATTTTTAATATCTGTTCATCGGCTTCAAAAAATGTTGTTGTTGCTGCCGGAAGTTATAGTGTAACAAAGTTCGCGTTGTTGGGTCTTAATAATGTTATGAGACTTGAACTACAACAATATGGTGTTAAAGTTACCGCGGTTATCCCGGGGTCTACGCTTACATCATCGTGGGACGGGATACAGGTGGATAGCGCGAAGTTTATTATGCCGGGCGATATCGCTTCGGCAATTATGAACGCTTACCGCATGAGCCCCGGCGCCAACGTTGATGAGATCACCATAAACCCTGTGTTCGGTCCGCAGTAAATACTAATCACACTTTAAAAACTAACCATCATGAACAACAGATTATACCGCGACGATATCCACAAAGTAATAGGTGGGGTATGCGCCGGTTTAGCAGACTATCTGAAATTAGACGTATCCATCGTGCGCCTGATATTTGTACTTACGCTGATACTAAAAGGCGGCGGCTTACTCATTTACATTATCCTTTGGATGGTGTTGCCCAAAAAAACGCTGACCTTCCAAATGCCGCCACAACAACCTTTTGTTGATTATACCGTGCCGCCGGTAAGCAGCGCGCCACAGTGGGACCCATCGCTTAACCAGCCTAAAAAAACATCGGCAGGGGCAATTATTGCCGGCACCATACTAATCATTGTTGGTGGTTGCGTGTTGCTGGATGACCTTGACCTTATCCCCGACTGGGACCTGGAGCATCTTTGGCCGCTGGTACTGATAGGCGCGGGTATAGCCGCTATATTTGCAGGCAGCAAAAAACAACCCTGGGAAAACCCCGACTTTAACAAAGCCGACACTGTTAAGCAGGAACCAGCTAACGATAATTCACAGAACGACAACCCTACAACCCTATAATCATCATGAGACACGATAAATTAGTTCCCGGCGCGATACTGATCACCCTGGGCATCATATTTTTGCTGCGCAGCTTTGGCGTAGTGCATATCCATTGGATGAACTTCCTGCACCTGTGGCCTATCTTTTTACTGATCGGCGGCATCAACCTGATATTCGCGCACAATAGATCGCCACTGGCCAGCGGGCTGAAGATCGGTGTAGTGCTGTTAGGCCTGTGCATCCTGCTGTTTGGTAACTTTAACAACCGGTACAATTTTTGGCCGGGCCGTTATTACTATCACAGCGATAATAATAATAACGATAGCGATGACGATGATAATGACGACAAAGTAGACGTAGTAAAGGTAGGCGGCACCAGCACCTTTAACGAGCCTTACAACGCGGCTACCAAAATTGCTAAACTTAACATCAACGGCGGCGGCACCATGTATCGCTTAAGCGATACCACCACCGACCTGTTCCAGGCTTATACCAAGGAGATAGCCGGCAGCTACGAGTTTACCCGCCATAACGAGGATTCTGTTTATGTACTGGATTTCAGCATGAAAAAGAACAACCACATGCGTTGGGATAAAGGCAAAGAGAACTCGGCTACCTTTAAGCTTAACACAGCCCCGGTTTGGGATATGGATATCAGCACCGGCGCCACCAAGCTTGATTTTGACCTGAGCAAGTTTAAGATCCGCAATTTGGATATCAATGGCGGCGCGGCATCGTTCGATATCAAAATGGGCCAGCCGCTGGCATCAACCAATATCGATATCTCGACCGGTGTATCTGAAGTGAATATCCGTATACCTAAGGATGCCGCCTGCAAGATAGATACCGATTCGGGCCTGTCATCAAACCACTTTGATGGCTTTAACAAAACCGACGACGATACCTACGAAACCCCGGGCTACAGCAGCGCCAAAAACAAGATCCACATTAAACTGGATGGCGGCCTGTCGGGCTTTAGGGTAACGAGATATTAATACCCCCTACCCCCCTAAAGGGGGAACACAAAAACTTAACAGGCTTACGAAGTTTTAGAAACTTCGTAAGTCTTTTTTATATTAGAGTTTTTATGCCGGCAACCAACAACAGCGATCAACAATACCTCCTCGTTATCAACGGCAAACCCGAAGGGCCATTCACTGTTGATGAACTGAAGCAGAAACGCATCAGGCCCACCGATTTTGTGCGTACCGACGGCATGGACGATTACAAGGAAGCTCACGAACTGGCCGAACTGCGCGAGATCTTCGGTTTCCATAAGCGTATTGTAGCGCCGCAGTATTTTGGCAGTTTTGATCAGCGCTTGCTGGCTTCGGTAATGGATTGGTTTATGGTATCGATGGTGTTTGTGGTACCCGCTTTTGTGGCGGTACTCATCATTAACGATAAGCTGGTGCGCATCATTATCGGCATCAGCCTGCTAATACTTATCCCGCTTGCTAAGATCATTTATCATATCGTAATGGAATGCTCGGTTAAACAGGCTACCTATGGCAAGCAGATCCTCAAGATCAGGGTATGCGATATTTATGGGCAGCGCCTTAGCGCCGGGCAATCTATAGGGCGTAATTTGGCTAAGATCTGCTCGGTGGCTACGCTGGGCATTGGCTACCTGATGGCGTTTTTTAACAAACGGCAGCAATGTTTACACGATATGATCACCGATACGGTTATTGTTAAGGATAGGCTGGTTTAGAGCCCTGTAATAAAACTTTAATTCCAATTCAAAACATAGTTTGTACTTCGTCCGCCCGGACTTTCTTTTATTAGTACCCCTTTGTTTATCAAATCCTGTATATCCCGTAATGCGGTGTCTGCCGAACATTTATTCATTTTTGCCCACTTACCCGATGTAAGTTTTCCAAAAAAACTATCTAATAATGTTACGATCATATGCCGCTGCCTCTCGTTAAGTTGCACATCCTGGAATTTTTTCCAAAACTCATTACGACGTGTTACCCCTGCAATCGTCTCCTCAGTATGATCCATGGCACGGTTAAGGCATTTAAGGAACCATAACAGCCAGGCTGTTATATCCATCCCCCCTTTCTGCGTCTTTTCCAACAGTTGATAATAATCGTTCCTTTCCTTTAGTATTTGCGCAGACATGCTATAAAACCGCTCCGGTATTCCATCTGCACGGGCTAATAGCATATCTGTTAATGCTCTTGTTATTCTTCCGTTTCCATCATCAAAAGGATGGATGGTTACAAACCACAAATGTGCGATTGCCGCTTTGATAACAGCATCGTTAGTGTTATTATGATTTATCCATCTAATAAACTGCTCCATTTCAGCAGTTAAACGTTCGGCTTCGGGGGCTTCAAAATGCACAATTTCTCTACCCATCGGCCCCGATACTACTTGCATTGGCCCTGCCTCGGCAGTTCGCCATTTACCTACAGTTATTTTCTGCATCCCGCTTCTCCCTGAAGGAAAAAGTAAATCGTGCCATCCAAATAAACGTTCGCTTGTTAAGGGCCTGTCAAATTTTTGTGTGGCATCAAGCATCATTTCCACTACTCCGTCCACTTCCCTGCTACTGGCTACACCATCAATTATACTAATCCCCAGGCGCCGGGCAATGGATGACCTAACCTGGATCACATTTAACATCTCTCCTTCAATTTCACTCGATTTAGTTACATCGCGGGTTAGTGTATCAAGCAGGGTCGATTCCCTGATCTTAAAACCAAGCGCATTCATCTGCCCGATTATGCGCCCTTCACGGTGTCGTACTTCTCCCAATACCGGTAAGATAACTTCCGCTTTCCATTTAAAATTTGGCCAATTGATAGATTGATGAATATACATATTCGCCGCAATTATACGGTGAATATAATAAATAATCTCCGCACAATATCCTTTAAGCAAACAATTACTCTGTCGAGCCCATATTTTGTGTTGGTTTAATATCACATATATATGCGGTTACTTTGCGCTAATGCTCATAAATATGGAGCAATACGATAGCTCCCCTCCCCCTTTCAGGGTGAGCATAAAAGCCTAAAACCGCATTTAACATTTGTTTTGTTAAAATATGTTAAAACCAGTACGAACGTTTCGTATACGAAAATTTCGTACATATCTTTGACCTATTAATTAAATTATTGGTAACCCACAATATCTTAAACTAAAACACAAAAGGTCATGAAAAAACCATTACTTCTTTTTACTATAGCCATGATGGCCGGCTACGTTGTACGCGCCCAGGAGGCCGATTCGGCTAAAGCCATTGTAAAATATAAATTCAGCCATGTGCGCGACACCCTGAACAGGGATAAGCCGTATACCGAAAACATGATCCTGTTCATCGGTCAGAAGGCCAGCGCCTACAAAAGCTACGATAAAAAGATCCAGGATGCCCTGGTGAAAAAACAAGTACAGGAGCAGGTTGCCGCTGCTGCGGGCGGGCCTGTAAACATCAATATTAAGCGTAATGGCGGCGCTACCACGCAGGGCGAGATCTACCAGTTTCCGCTGGAAAACAAGATGGTGCGCAAAGAAAACCTGATGATCACCAAGTACCGCATTGAAGAAGCGATGCCGATGATCAAATGGAAGATCAGCGCCGATACCATGAGCTTTGGTACCCTGCATTGCCAAAAGGCTACCGGCCACTTTAAAGGCCGCGATTATACCGCCTGGTTCTGCCCCGATCTGCCGTTTCATGCCGGTCCGTGGAAACTATGCGGCTTACCGGGCCTGATCGTTGAAGCTTACGATACTAACAAAGAGGTAGAGTTTAAGTTCGACGGTATGGAAGCCGTAACCAAGTCGGACAAGCCAGCGCAAGTGGCTCAGGCTACCCCTGCCGCCGCCGCGGGTGTAACCGTTGTTAGATTAGGCGGCATGGACGATGATACGGTTGATCCTAATATAATCGCCATCCCTGCCGACGCGGTAAAAACCACACCTAAACAATACGACGACCTGCGCGCGGCCATGCTGAAAGACCCGCAAGCGTTTATGAACAGTATGATGGCCGGATCTAACATGGGTGGGGGCATGCAAATGGGTGGCGGCCGTGTGGTAACCACCGGTACCCCTACCATGCGTGTAAACATGAGCGGCGGCGGCCCGGTAATTAACAACCCATTAGAACTACCTGAAAAGAAATGATAGCCACAAATAAATGGTTAGGAGCATTCATTTTATGGATGCTGCTGACCGTGGTATGCCATGCCCAAACCATTAAAGGCACCGTGACGGACAGCCTGGGCAAACCGGTATCCTTTGCCAGCGTTAACCTTAAGGGTGCGGGCAACCTCATTATAGCCTATACCACCAGCGGTGATAAAGGGGCATTTAGCCTCAACGTTCCGGCTGATGCTGACAAGAACGGCCTGCAACTGGAAGTAAGCTGCATTGGTTTTAAAAAGGAAAGCAAGCCGGTAGGCAGTTTTACCACGCCCTATAACTTTAAGCTGCATGGCGCGGTGAGCATGCTGAAAACAGTAACCATTAAAGATAACAAGCCCCGCGCCCGGCTGAGCGGCGATACACTAAGCTATAAGGTATCTGATTTTAGCAGTCCGCAGGACAGGGTAATTGGCGACGTAATTAAAAAACTGCCGGGTATAGACGTGGATGATAACGGCAAGATCAAATACAACGGCAAGGCCATATCCAACCTGTACATTGGCGGCGATAATTTATTGGATGACAAGTACAACATCGCCACCAAAACCATCCCTAACGGCGTGGTAGACCAGGTGCAGGTGATGGAGAACCATCAGCCTATAAAAATGCTTAAGGATAAGGTGAACAGCGATGATGTGGCCCTTAACCTCACCATTAAAAAAGATGCCAAGCTGCAACTAATAGGCCAGGAAACCGTAGGCGCGGGCCTGCCCGGCAACTACTACGGCGAGTTAAACGCCATGATGTTTAAGGATAAGTACAAGGCCATTAATTACATTAAAGGTAATAATGTGGGCAATGATGTATCAAACGACCTGGTATCGCACAACCTGGGCGATTACCTGGCCCGTATTGATAATGATAAGCCCGGCGCTGTGTTGTCTTTGGGCACCGCCGGCGACCCTGACCTGCCCCGCAACCGCTACCTGTTTAACCGGGCGGGCTTGTTTAACCTGAATAACCTGTGGAACCTGAAAAAGGACGTGCAGTTCCGCACCAATTTTTCGTACCTGCGTGATGCACAACGCCAGGATTATACCAAAACAACGGATATATTTTCGCCCAATACCGGTAACATTCATTATAGCGAAACGCAGCGCAACAGCCGCCGGCCCGATCTGTTTCACACCCAGGTGTTGCTGAATGTGAACAAACCGAAGTTTTACCTGAACGATAATCTTGTTGCCGATTACAGTCACAACAGTTCGTACTCGGCACTGGTGAGCAATGGTGTACCATTGAACCAGAATTTTAAAGATAACCTGGCTGATTTTAGCAACGAATTTAACTACATGAACACGTTCAAATCCAACAATATCATCGAACTATACAGTTATGTAGATCATATCAGCGAACCCGAGAGCCGCGATATAGAACCGAACCTGAACCCCAACATTTTTAACCATGGGGTTAATTATAACCTGCTGACGCAGCACGTTAATATCCCTACCTGGTTTACCAACAACTATGTATCGTACAAGATACCGCGCGCTATCACGCAAAGCTACAAGGTGGGCTTCAGCGCGCAGTCGCAGCAATTAAATTCGGACTTGACCATCACCCAAAACAATGGCACCTATAATTTAGTAGCCGATAGTGCCCGCAACAACCTGGATTGGAAGCGCAATAAACTATATGGCGAAGCCGGTTACGATTTCCCGGGGAAGATCCTGAAGTTTAGTGTGCAGTTACCGGTGAATTTATTGAACAGTAGTTATAGCGATCCGCATTACAAACAAGATGTAAGCCAAACTAACCTGTACTTTAATCCGCGGGCATCACTGAAATATCAAAGCGGTATCGAAAATTATTTTACGCTGAACTATGGCTACCGCAACCAGATCGGTAATATACAAGATATCTATCGCGGCAGCATCCTGAGCAACTATCGCAGCATTGTAGCCAACAACGCCGACCTGACCGAACGCCAAAGCCAAAACGCAGGCATTGCCTTTAATTACCACAAAGCCATCACGCTGTTCTTCTTTGGGTTGAGCGCCAACTACAGCCACGTGAGTGCCAATACCATCAGCTCCAGCATTTTGGATAATAATATCTCGCGCCGTATTGTGCTGCCATTTGATAACAATATTGATAGCTGGAACTTTAGCGGCAGTATCAGCAAGTATAATTTTGACCTGCGCACTACATTCAGCGCCAATGCATCGTACGCAACCACCAAACTTAACCAGTTGCAAAACGGGTTGACATTACCTTACAATACCATATCAAAAGGCTTTGGCGTGGGTGCCGATACCAAGGTGAGCCAGAAGGTAAACTTTAGCTATAAGGCCAATTTAGGTTTAACCACCAGCAAATCGTCGGCAGTGGCCACCAGCAGCGATTTCCAGCGCCTGGTACAAAGCGCATCGGTAAACTATGCGCCGCTAGCCAATCTATACTTCAATATCAGCGGCGACCATTACTATACGCACCAGCAAGCCGCCAACGATTTGAAATACATGTTCGCCGATGCTTCTATCCGCTACCGCTTCACCAAAACCAAGCTGGATCTGGAAGTAACCGCCCAAAACCTGTTCGATACAAAGAACTACACCGCGGTATACCTGTCGGCCAACGTTTATACCAGTAGTACGTACACTATACCGGGCAGGATAGTTTTAGCTAAAATGATGTTTACTTTGTAACCCCCCAGCCCCCTAAAGGGGGAGCAAATGTGCAGGTGTGCAAATGATAAGGATGCCCATTAATCAGGAAAGCGCGGTTCAATTGAACCGCGCTTTCCTGATTAAACAAATGCTGGCTTCAGTTTGTAACTGAAGCCTTAGGATAAGTGCAAGTCTGTGACTTGCGGCTGCCTGAAGTCACAGACTTCATCCCATCAGTAGGCTTCAGTTATAAACTGAAGCCAGTGGTATTTACCGAAGCGGCCGACCCTAAAGGATCGGCCGCTTCGGTTATAAAAAACTTCTTAATTTTCATCCGGGCTTGTTCCACCACCGGGGCGCTTATTGGTCATCTCTACCTCACGGGTCATTTCCAAAATATCTACGGGTTGAGAAAAATCGCCCAGCAGCCATTTGCAAAAATAATCGGCTTTTTGCCAGAAGAAATATTCGGTCATATCGCCGTAAGCATGGCGCTGGCCGGGCAGCAATACAAAATCAAAACGTTTGTTGGCTTTGATCAGCGCGTTGATGACACGGATGGTATTCGACGGGCTTACGTTATTATCGATATCCCCTGTCGATAGCATCAGGTGGCCTTTCAGGTTCTTGGCCAGGTCCTGGTTCTTATCAATAGTATAAGTGAATGTGGTATCGCCCTTAGCGGTGATGATCTCTTTCACGCCATGGTGTTTCTCACTCCACCAACGGTTATAAATGCTGTTATCGTGGTTGCCCGATTCGGATACCGCGGCCTTGTAAAAGTCAGGGTAAACCAGCAATGCCGCGGTAGACATAAAGCCGCCACCCGAGTGACCGGTAATACCTACACGGGTAATATCAATAAAAGGATATTTATCGGCCAGCTGCTCAACGGCAGCTTTTTTATCGGCCAGGCCATAATCGCGCAGGTTGCCGTAGCCATAGTTATGGTACCATTTAGAGCGTTCGGGGTTACCGCCACGGTTACCTACCGATATCACAATAAAGCCCATTTGCGCCAGGCGGTCGGTATAATCCATACCCCGGCTAAAGGCGGTATTCACGGCCTCGGTTTGCGGACCAGGATATACGTACTCAATGATCGGATACTTTTTAGCCGGGTCGAAATCGTACGGCTTGTACATTACACCGAACAGATCGGTAATGCCGTCATCAGCCTTAACCTTGAACGGCTCGGGGAATTTGTAGCCCGCGGCCATCAGCTGGCTCAGGTCGGTAGTTTCCAGGTCCATTATCTTAGTGCCGTTGTTATCATACAATACCGATTTTGGCGCGGCGTTAACACGACTAAAGTTGCCCACAAAGTATTTGGCATCGTCGCTCATGCTGGCGGTATGGGTAAAGTTACCACTGTTCAGTAATTTTAATCCGCTGCCATCAAAATGGATGCTGTACAGGTGAGTGTAGTATGGGTTCTCGCCCGCCTCGCGACCGGCAGCGGTGAAGTACATGGTGCGGCTCTTCTCGTCCACGTTTACCACCTCATCGCAGTGGAATGATCCGGTGGTGATCTGGTTCTTTAGCTTACCGTCGCCATCAAAAAGGTAAAAATGCGCCCAGCCGTCTCGTTCCGACCAATGGATCAGCTCCTTGCCACCGTTGATCAGCCACGGGCGGGCTATCTCTACGTAGGTATTCATACGTTCTTCTATCAGCACTTTTACAGCGCTGGTCTTGATATCTACGCTACATACGTCTATCTTTTTCAGATCGCGGCCGGTGCGGTAGAAGTAGAACTTATCATTATCACCCAACCACAGCGAGGGGCGGAACTCATCGTCCCTGCTTTTTTGCAATACTGGTGCCGACCACATCGATACATCCTGGTCTTTAAATGATGCTACAGCCAGTTTTTTATAGGTCTTGGCCTCAAAATCAAACAACAGGATCTCTTCTATCGGGGCTTCTTTTTCGCCCGGCATCTGGTATTTATAGGTCTCTAAAGTTGGGCGTGGTTCGGCTATGCTGTTGATCACCCAAAAATCTTTCACCTTGCGCATATCGGTGCGGTTCATGGCAAAATGCTTCGCGTCCGGCGACCATAGCACCCCCGCCGGCTTACGCTTTTTGGCGTTCTTCTCGCGCTCTACATTGGTCTCGTTACCCGATCCGCCGTAGGCGTAGTTCTCTACGCCATCCTTGGTTAACTGGTGCTCTACAATGGTGCTATCGTCTTCGTTCTTCAGCGCTTTTTTGTAATTGGCCTTATCCATCCAATATAAATTATACTTGCGCGAAAACACAATGGCCGAACTATCGGGCGCTATCGAAGCCCAGGCTGGTTTTGGTTTTACCTTTTCGTAATTCTTCAACTCGGTCACCTTTTCGGTTTGCATATCGTAGGTGAAGTAAAAAGTTTTCTTCTCCAGCGAGTCGGCGGCCTTTTTATCCTTACGGTCCTTTTTTACCTGGTCTACAGTGCTTTTCAGTTCGAACTGTACGCTCTTTTCATCCTTGGTGAACTTCAGGTTCTCTATCGGCAAATGCTGCGCATCGAAAGGGTCTTTTACGATCAGGGTGATGGCCGCCGCCAGTTTTGCGTTATCAAAAATGGCCTTCTTAGTTTTAAAAGCAGGGTCTACAATGTACCACTGGCGGCCGGCACCACTCTCGTAGCTGTACCAAAACCGGTTCGATAGCTTGAGCCAATGCGGGTCGACCGAAGTGCTGAACACCATTTTGCTGATCTTTTTCGGCGAGAAACGCGAGGCCAGCAGGTAATTGCCTTTTGCCTGGGCCGGTGTCGCGGCTGGCGCTGCCGGACTTTGCGCACGGACGGTTAAGCCACAAGCCGCGGCGCATAATAAAAAGTAAAGTTTCCTCATGGTAATAAATTGATGGAGGAAAGATAGTAGTAAATGTGAGGATGTGCAAATCGTGTTGTCTGAATCAAAATTTGCAGAATTTCAGGATTTACAGAATTCTGATAATTTTTAAATCTGTAAATTCTGATCAGGAAATTAACGGCAGTAGTTCTTCGGTACCGATAGCCCTGCTTTCCGTTCCAAAGCCTCGCCTGCCGGTGCGCTATCCCAAGGCACGCTCCGGGTTTTCCACTTCAATCAGGTTTAGGCCGAACGGCCACTTCCATTGACCATGGTCCATATACTTAATCATCTTTCCGTCTTCCGGACTTTTCGGACTTCCGGACTATTATCTATCTTTGCCACCGCACACCAATGACTGATGACCAATGACTAATGACCACAAAGTAGCTCCATCTATATTAGCAGCCGATTTTGCCAACCTGCAACGCGATATTGAAATGATAAACGCCAGCGCTGCCGACTGGATACATGTGGACATTATGGACGGGGTATTTGTGCCAAACATCTCGTTCGGTTTCCCGGTGATGAAGGCTGTTAAGCAGCACGCCAAAAAACCGCTGGATGTGCACCTGATGATTACTGATCCCGACCGCTACCTGGCCGATTTTAAAAATGCCGGCGCCGATCATATCACCGTACATTACGAAGCCTGCACCCACCTGCACCGTACTATCCATGCTATAAAAGATCTTGGCTGCGTGGCGGGCGTTGCGCTTAACCCGCATACCCCGGTGGCCCTGCTGGATGATATTATTGCCGATGTTGACCTGGTGCTGATCATGTCGGTAAATCCCGGCTTCGGCGGGCAAAGTTTTATTGAGAATACTTACAAAAAAATAAAGGAACTAAAAGCGCTTTCTGCCGAACGCAACCCAAATTTGTTCATCGAGATAGATGGCGGTGTATCGCTGCAAAACTCGGCCAAATTGTTGGAAGCAGGCGCTAACGCGTTGGTGGCGGGGAATTTTGTATTTAGTTCGAAGGATCAGATTGCGACTATCGCTGAGTTGAAGAAATAAGGTTTTTCCTCGCGTCATCCTGAGCGATAGCGAAGGATCCCAAACTGCGCATTTCCACTCTGCTTATTGGGGATCCTTCGCTATCGCTCAGGATGACGAATTTGCTTTGTGGTTCGCCCGCGGCTCACCACTTCTTAAATATCACAAAAACCGCCAGCACGATCAGCCCGAACCCCACCAAATGGTTCCACGCGAATTTTTCGGTTTTAAAGAATACGATGCTGAAGATCATAAAGATGGTAAGCGTAATGGCTTCCTGTATGGTTTTTAGCTGCACCAATGTGTAAGGGCCGCCGTCGCCTTTAAAACCCGCCCTGTTGGCCGGCACCTGGAACAAATATTCGAAGAAAGCCAGGCCCCAGCTGATGAAGATAATGGCCGTTAGTCCCAGGTTCTTACCCCAGTCGTACTCTTTAAATTTAAGGTGGCCGTACCAGGCAAAAGTCATGAAGGTGTTGGATATAATGAGGAAAATGATGGTTTTTAATCCGCGCATGGCTATGGTGAAGTATTTGTTGGTCAACAAAGGTAGGAGATTATAGTTTACGCTCAAACCTATGGACTCACCCCGACTACGCTTCGCTGGTCGACCCTCTCTCCGCTACGCGGAAAGAGGGTGGTCGGGCGTAGCCACGACCGGGTAAGTACTCGCCACGGGGATCCTTCGCTATCGCAGGATGACGATTTGTAAACAACAAAGGCCGGCTGCTTACGCAAACCGGCCTTTCAACCACACTAATCATTCTCACTCTTACTTATGAAAACGCTCTTTAATATTATTTTACAGCGATCTCGCGCGACTGGATCTTAGCTTCTTCCTTTTTAGCTACGGTCAGTTTCAGGATACCATCTGTATATTCGGCATCAATTTTTGCATAATCTACACTATCAGGCAAGGTGAAAGACCTTACGAACGATTTGTAGCTATACTCGCGTTTGCTGTATTTTTTAGTTTCGTCGGTGTTTTCCGATTTCTTTTCAACCGATACGCTTAACACATCCTTATCCAGGCTGATCTTGAAATCTTCTTTCTTAAGGCCAGGGGCAGCCAGTTCAATATGAAATTCGTTTTCGGTTTCTGCAATATTAACGGCCGGTACTTTGGTTTGTAGTTTATCGTTAATGAACGAATCGTTAGCTATAGCGTTAAATACATCGCTGAACCAAGGGTTTACTGCTGGTTTGTGGCCGTTG
Source organism: Mucilaginibacter mali (assembly GCF_013283875.1). Lineage (NCBI taxonomy): Bacteria > Pseudomonadati > Bacteroidota > Sphingobacteriia > Sphingobacteriales > Sphingobacteriaceae > Mucilaginibacter > Mucilaginibacter mali. The sequence continues at coordinate 1,284,372 of NZ_CP054139.1, read as the reverse complement.
TTAAATTTTACTAAAGTCATTTTTATATCCTCCTAAGTTTTTGTTTTTACTTATTTTTGGAAAGGATTGTACAAAGCCAATACCAATGGGCTATTCCGGGCAATTCAGCAGACATTTTGTCTGTAATTTTATTTATCTACCGACAAAAAAACATATAATGCCTGTAAATTTAGCCGACTTTAAATATAGCACCCCCATCCCCATCCGCTTTTCGGATATCGACGCCTTCGGGAACGTGAGCAATACCATCTATTTAACCTACTTTGAAATAGCCCGCCAAAGCTATTGGAAGGATATTATTAAATGGGACCTGCGCCAGCACGGGATTATTTTGGGCAAATCAGAAATACATTACCTGAAACCATTGGTGCAGGAAGACCAGGTGAAATGCTACGTGCGCACATCGCGCATTGGCAACAGTAGTTTTGATGTGATGTATATCCTGGTAAAAGTAACCCCCAACGGCGAGGAGATTTGCACCACCGGCAAAAGCCTGTGCGTGAGTTACGATTATACTGCCAAAAAACCTATCGGTATACCGAAAGAAGAGCGCCAGCGCATGATAGAGTATGATGAGCCGGGCTTGATTACGAATACGAATTAACCCCCTTACCCCCTAAAGGGGGAACTGATGTGCAAGTGTGCAAATGAACAAAGTTATTCTGAGACACGGCATCTGCATATTTGCACATCCTCCCATCTGCATATTTATTCCCCCTTTAGGGGGCTAGGGGGTATCATCTTCCCCGGGTTCATGATCCCGTTCGGATCGAACACAGTTTTAATGCCTCGCATCAATCTCAAATGCAGCTCCGAATATTTTAACGGCATAAATTCTTTTTGCACCAGGCCAATACCATGTTCACCGCTGATGGTGCCGCCAAGGGAAACAGTCAGTTCAAATATCTCGCGGATACCGTCTTTCAGTTTGGTATTCCAGTCTTCGTCGCTCATGCCACCTTTAATGATATTCACATGCAGGTTGCCATCACCGGCGTGTCCGTAGCAAACAGATTCGAAGCCGTATCGGCTACCAACATCTTTTATCCCTTTAATTAGTTGCGGCAAGGCTGCACGAGGGACTACCGTATCTTCTTCCTTATAAACCGAGTTTGATTTTACCGATTCGCCCATGATGCGGCGCATGCGCCATAGTTCTTCTTTTTGAGCAGCGGTATCGGCAAAAAGTACGTCTTTACAATTAAACTCCTCCAGCACGGTATTTATCTTATCACAATCACCAAATATGGTATCCATATTATTGCCGTCTACCTCTATCAGCAAAAAGGCATTCACATCATCGCGCAGATCGAACACAATATTATTGTGAGCGATCACCCATTCTACACCACGGCGCTCCATAAACTCCAGTGCCGATGGCACTATACCCGCTCTGAATATGGCCGACACCGCGGCGCAACCATCATCATTAGTACTAAACGATGCCAGCATCAGCGCACTTTGTGTTGGCGCGGGAATTAATTTAACCACAATTTTGGTAACAATACCCAACGTACCTTCCGAGCCGATAAATAACTGTGTGAGGTTATAGCCCGAGGCATATTTCAGCGTGTTGGCGCCCGTCCATATCATTTCGCCATTGGGCAGTACTACCTGCAGGTTCAGGATATATTCGCGGATGGTACCGTATTTCACCACCCTGGGCCCACCCGAGCCGTGCGATACGTTGCCGCCGATAAAACAGCTCCCCTTGCTGGCGGGGTCGACTGGGTATAGCAAACCCTTTTCGGCAACGGCATCCATAAATACCTGGGTGATAACGCCCGGTTCAACCGTAGCCTGCAAATTAGCTTCATCAATTTGGATGATGTTATTAAATCGCTCCATGCTAATGAGCAGGCCACCCATCACCGGCAGTGCACCGCCGCTTAAGCCGGTGCCGGCCCCACGCGGCGTAACCGGGATTAGATGATCATTACACAACTTAAGCAAAGTGGCCACCTGTTCGGGCGTATTTGGCTTAACCACCACTTCGGGGTAGTAACGCAGGTCTTCGGTTTCGTCATGACTGTAGCGCTGCATATCCTGGCCGCCGCTTATCACATAAGCATCGCCAACAATGGCTGTTATCTGCGCTAAAACATCCCCTGTTATTTTTTGGTAGGCCATGCTATTTGTTATTGGTGATGGTAACCGACGAATAAGCCACGCTGCCTTTCAACAGCGGGTTCAATTTTTTCAGTTCAACACGGATGTTTTCTACATAAGGATGATCGTGCCGGATGCGATTGGCTATACATTGCGCCACTGGTTCCAGCAGCTTGCGTGTAATGCGCATTTCTTCGGCGGCTATATTGTACAGTTGTTCGTAGTTTACGGTGTCGGTAATTTCATCGGCGGCTAAATCGGCCGTGGTATAAAACTCCACATCAATATCCAGCACAAACCGGCAACCCAGTAATTGCTCTTCGGGATAAAAGCCGTGATAGGCAAAAAATTCGGCACCGTGTAAGCTTACTTTTATCATGAAGATAAAGGTAGGTTGTTTATATTGTCTGAACCAGAATTTTCAGAATTAAAGAATATTGCGCATAAAGAGGTGATATGTACATAGCGATGGGTTTGAAACCCATCGCTACACCGACGAATGCCATTCTTTACTGTAGAGACACGATACTTCGTGTCTCAGACAACGTATAATTAAGCTTGTTAAACAGGAGACCGAAGTATCGTGCCTCTACAATATTTGCTTCGTACAAAACCTTTGTGGTTAATTTGCCAGCTTTCATTAGCTTTGCCACCATAAACCACCAATTTATGCCTAAGACTGATCTTTTTGAATCGCCCGATTATTATTTAATGGATGAACTTTTAAGCGATGAGCACAAACTCATCCGCCAAACCGTGCGCGATTGGGTAAAAAAGGAAGTATCGCCCATAATTGAAGATTACGCCCAACGTGCGGAGTTTCCGAAGCAATTATTAAAAGGATTGGCCGAGATAGGCGCCTTTGGGCCTACTATTCCTACCGAATACGGCGGCGCGGGTTTAGATTATACCGCTTACGGCATTATTATGCAGGAAATAGAGCGTGGCGATTCGGGCATCCGGTCTACAGCATCGGTACAGGGATCGCTGGTGATGTATCCTATTTATGCCTATGGGTCGGAAGAGCAAAAAAAGAAGTATCTGCCTAAACTGGCCAGCGGCGAAATGATGGGCTGCTTCGGCCTGACCGAACCCGACCATGGATCGAACCCGGGCGGCATGGTCACCAATATTAAAGATGCGGGCGACCACTATGTTTTAAATGGCGCTAAAATGTGGATCTCGAACGCCCCATTTGCCGATATCGCGGTAGTATGGGCTAAGGACGAGACCGGCAAAATAAAAGGCGTTATTGTTGAACGCGGCATGGAGGGGTTTACAACGCCAGAGACGCATAACAAATGGTCGCTGCGTGCATCAGCCACCGGCGAATTGGTTTTTGATCACGTAAAAGTACCGAAGGAGAACCTATTACCCGGCGCATCGGGCTTGAAAGGCCCGCTGGGGTGCTTAAACCAGGCCCGTTATGGTATTGCCTGGGGTGCTTTGGGTGCCGCTATGGATTGCTACGATACCGCTCTGCGCTACTCGAAAGAGCGGGTACAGTTTGGCAAACCCATAGGCGGTTTTCAGTTACAGCAGAAAAAACTGGCCGAAATGATCACCGAAATTACCAAGGGGCAATTACTGGTATGGCGTTTAGGCACTTTAAAAAGCGAGAACCGCGCCACAGCCGCGCAAATATCAATGGCTAAGCGCAACAGTGTGGAAATTGCGCTTAACATTGCCCGCGAGGCACGACAGATGCTGGGCGGCATGGGCATCACCGGCGAATACCCGATTATGCGCCATATGGCTAACCTGGAATCGGTGGTAACTTACGAGGGTACACACGATATCCACCTGCTGATAACCGGCCACGATGTTACCGGATTGGATGCTTTTAAGTAGTTTATCCTTAAACGAAAATTTTAGGTATTTTAAGGGAAATCGCGACAATAATTAAGAACAATTTTCAATAATTAATTGTATATCAGGGTGGCAAACAGTATATTTGTTTTCGGCTACCCTTGTCCATGTTTTGGTTAACTGTTAAACGCACCCGCACTAAACCTCTAATTAATAGCCTGTTATGGCTGTGCGTTTTACCGACCCTTATTTTCTCCTCTTGCGATCAAAGATCGGACGGCGTTGCCGAACTTTCTAAAGAATTTAAGCCCATTTACGACTCTACCGACCGACTGTTTTCGGCCAACCGGTTTGACGAAGCCGTACACTATCTCGATTCAGCCTCGCAGGGTATTACCCTTAGCCCTATCGACCGGCACCGCAAAGCCGCTTTTCATTACAACCATTTCAACAAAATAAAGCACGATTACGAAAAAGCCTTGCTGTATGCCGATACCATGGTTATTACGGCTAACCAACTAACCAATAAACAGCAGTATATTGCTTTTCTTGGGGATGCTAACTTTGCACGTGGTGATGCCTTGTTTAACCTTGGCCGCTATAACGAATCGTACAACAGTTATTACCAGGGCTATTTATTGGGGAAAACCAATCTTGATAATTGCACCCTGTCGGCCTATACCTATCGAATGGGGATGATCACTTATAAGCAGGGGAATTATAAATATGCCGCTACTTATTTCAAGGAAAGCTTCGATCTGAACAAATCCTGTAAAACTGAGTTTGTTTCGTTCTTCCGTCAGCAGGAGGTGCTGGATAATATTGCTTTAAGCTACCGTAACAGCGGTAAACTGGACAGCGCGCTGTTCTTCTACAGCAAAGCCCTGAAATATATCGACGATAACGAGCCTTCGTACAAAGACCGGATAGATATTTTAAATGTAGCACGCGCCGTAATATATGGCAACAAAGCCGATGTTTTAACTTCACAGGGTAAAAATGAGGAGGCCGCCGAACTGCTGAAGAAAAGTATAGCCACCAATCTTAAAAAAGGTAACGACAATATAGATGCAGAACTGTCGGAAGTAAAATTGGGGCAGATATATCTTGCCCAAAACAGGTACGAGTTGGTGCTGCCTTTAATGATATCGTTGCGCAAGCAGTTAGATAGCGCCAAATCAAGCGATGCGGAGGCGGGTTATAACCTGGTAATGGGCACCTACTATCGCAAAAAGAACGACGCGGTTAATGCCATGCCCTTCCTTGAAAACTTTCATCACATCAAAGATTCGCTATCGGCACGTAACAGGATATTGAAAGAAAGTAACGTTAATGAACAACTCGCCAATCTTGAAAAACAATACCAGATAACCGACCTGCGCAACCGCCAGCGGGTTTACATGTATACCGGGGTGATCTTTTTTTGCATGACCACCATTATTGTGCTGTTGATTTACCGTAACTGGAAACGTTCGGGTAAGGAAATGGCTACCGTAAGCGCGCTAAACAAACAAGTAATCTTGCAAAAAGCCGACCTGGAAAACACCCTTGCCGACCTGCAAACCAGCAGCCAGGAAAAAGACCGCATACTGCGCACCGTAGCGCATGATCTGCGCAACCCCCTTGGCGGCATAGCATCGTTAACAAGTGTAATGGTAAGCGATGCCGATTATACCAGCGAACAATTAGAGTTACTGAAGATCATTAAGGAAACCGCCTTCGATTCGCTGGAACTGATCAACGAAATTTTGGAGGCCACCAACAGTGGCGGCGCCGAACTGCAAAAGCAACCGGTAGATATTAACACCTTGCTGAGCAACAGCGTTGAACTTTTGCGCTTTAAAGCAGCCGAGAAGAACCAAAAAATAATGCTGAACACGCTGGACGCGCCCGAGGAACTGCTGATCAGCCGAGAAAAGATCTGGCGGGTCATCAGCAATCTCATCAGTAATGCCATTAAGTTTAGTCCCGTTGGTTCGGATATACGGGTAAGTATAACCGACCAGGAGCATGATGTGCAGATCTCGGTAAACGATCACGGCATCGGCATCCCCGATAACATTAAAAACACCATATTTAACATGTTTACCGAGGCCAAGCGGCCGGGTACGCTTGGTGAAAAGTCATTTGGACTGGGCCTTTCCATCTGCCGGCAGATCATCGAAAAGCATCACGGTAAAATATGGTTTGAAAGCAGTACCGAAAACGGCACTACCTTTTATGTACGCCTAGCCAAGGCACAGATGCCGGAAGCTACAAAAGCGTAAGTTTAATTATTCCATTACTTAAGAAATTCGCCATACCACTTACCCGAATTTTTAATGACCCGGCGTTGCGTGGCAAAATCAATATAGATCAGTCCGAAGCGCGGGTGATACCCCTCGGCCCATTCAAAGTTATCGGTCAACGTCCAAATAAAGTACCCCTTTACGTTTACTCCCTCTTGTTTTGCCCTTAGTACCTGCCCTATGTGGGTTTGCAGGTATTCGGTGCGATGGATATCATTCACGCCCTCGTCGGTCAATTCATCTTCAAAAGCAACACCATTTTCGGTAATATAAACCGGCTTGGCTGGATTATAAGTGCTGAATTTCTTTAACATTTCATATATCGCCGGCGGGTGCACCTCCCAGCCCATTAGCGTTGTAGGGACATTACGTTCGGCGGCCTTAACCTGCCGGGCGTAAACGTATGGCGTAAACAGCGAAAAACGCACAATTTCGCGGGTGTAATTCTGTATGCCGATAAAATCGAAATCGAAAACCATGTTGGCTTCATCGCCAGGCTGCTTGTATTTAGAGATGCCGTTTAGGGCAGATACTTCGGTAGGATAGCCCAAGCCCAATATAGGTTCAATAAACAATCGGTTCAGCAAAGCATCAACACGTACTGCCGCGCCAATATCCTTTGTCTTTTGCGAATACGGCTCGATATGCGAGCAGGAAAACGTAGTGCCGATAACAGCGCCGGGTAATAACTCACGCAATTTCTTAGCGCCTGAAACCATGCTGAGTACCGTATAATGTATGGCGGGCAAAAAATTCCTCAGGCCGGTGCGGCCGGGCGCGTGTACGCCTAAAAAATAGCCGGCACCGGTAAACACACCGGGTTCATTCATCACCATCCAGTGTTTTACCTTGTCCCCAAAGTTTTGGGCGCAGATGACTGTAAAGTTAGTAAACCAGTCTATTACTTTTCGGTTTGTCCAGCCGCCCTGGGCCTCCAGTTTTTGGGGCAGGTCCCAGTGATAAATGGTAAGCCAGGGTTCAATTCCCTGTTCAAGGCAGTAATCGATAACGCGGTGATAATGATCGATCCCCTGTTGATTGATAGCGCCATCGCCATCGGGCAAAACGCGGGTCCACGAAATAGAAAAGCGAAAGTTGGGGATATTCATCTGTTTGATCAGATCGATATCCTGGCGGTAGTTGTGGTAAAAGGCGCAGGCGATCAATGCATTTTCGCCGTTTTTTATTTTCCCTTTGCGCGATGTAAACTCATCCCAAATAGAGCGGCCCTTGCCGTCGGCATCGCATGCTCCTTCTGTCTGGAATGCGGCCGTTGAGACGCCCCAGGCAAAATCATCCCCAAAAAGTTTTTTATTGAGTTCCGTATGTTCCATTTACATCGGGCACGTAGCCGTGCCCAATTTGTTTATTATAACCGGATAAAAAAAGAATATGCCCAACAAAATATGCTTTAGTGCATAAATGATGAACCCATGCTCTTGATCATCAGCCGCTCGCGTATTATACCGATAAAGCTTAAAATTTTTGCTATTAGTTTCATGGCGGTTATTTTTAGTATTACTAAGCTACAACCACAATATGAAACTGTAGTTAGGCTAATATGATGCTTTTGTTAACAAGTGTTAGCCTAACAACACAAAAAAGGCGCCCCGTGTTTTACTCCGGGGCGTCTTTTGTTAGTTCATATTACCGGCTGTCGCGCAGGGCTTTGATTTTATCGTGCGCGCCTTTTAATACGCTTTGCTGGCGGATAAGTACAATTTGCAGATACGATGGCAGGGTATCATCTTCCAATGCTGCTTTGTAGGCCTTCTGCGTGGCGTCCTCGCCAAATTCGCAGTTTTCCAATATCGATCTGTCAGTTTTACCAAAGGCATCTGTAACCGACATCCAGGTGCGGTGTATTTTGCCGCTTAAGCTGGTATCTGTTTCCATCTCGCCGCCTAAAGCGTTTACCTCGGTACCCAGTTCCATTTTAAACTGGTGGCTTTGGGCGATGAGACCGGTAAACAAGTCTTTAAGCGTGACATCGCCATTTTCAAGATCTTTCAGCGCTTTTTCATAGCCGGCAATGCGGTCGTTATGAATTTGCACCAGGTCGTTCAGGTTCTCTATCGTGACACTTGTTGTTTCCATAGTTTTTCTGTTTTACTACAAAGACAACGCCCCTGGATAAGAAAAGTTTAACTAAAAAGAAAATTCAACAATTATACTGATCTGTCTTTCGGATTGAGGCACATTACATAACTAATTGCCTTCAATTTGCCACACATCAATAAAAAAACGATGGATTTTGATACAGGTTTACCCCCTCAGCTTTTGCCGCGGAATGCCGAGATAAGCCAGATGATTACAAAAACCACGATCAGCACGGCGATAATACCAACGGCAAATCCTGCTTTAAATATACCGCCAATAACCTGGCAACTGCTCAGCAACATCAAAGTTGATGCGAATAACAACATGTTTATCTTTTTCATAAGGTTTCATTTTTAATGATCTGTATAATATCATCCAATAACTATACCTTTTTTTAAAGATCACAGGCAACGTTTAGGCAAATAAGACGTAACATTAAATAGCAGCACGACAAGTTATCACATGCGATTAAAAAAATTCACAAAAACGAAATCCCAAAATACTGACTTATCGTACATGTTTTTAAATTAAAATAGTTCAGCGTTTAAACCTTTGTTATCTTTGCACGTCGAAGAAAGCGTTTATTTATTATATAATATGAGTTACGATATACAGCCCGGAATTGAATGTGAAAATTGTATAAAGTGTGGAACAAGGCCTGTTATCGATCAAACAAAAAAAGGATTATGGGAGGTAAAATGCCCCAATGATGCCTGCAAAAATGTAGTTACCGGCCCTTTAGTTGATTTTGAAACATGGAATCGTCTAAACAAGAAAAACCCAAACCTTAACCCGGGTAAAAATAACTTAATGCAATCGGCATAAGTTGCTGCATAATTTTTATTTGAAATAATCTGTAGGGATGGCCTATATTAGGCACCTGAATATGTTACCACCATTTATTGTTATTACAGGTGTAGATATTGGCTATTTAAGCAAACCGGTATTAAACAACCTTGATCTTGAAATTACAGCCGGCCAACATTGGGCGTTTGTGGGCGCCGCCGGATCGGGCAAAACTTCACTATTGCAAACCATTGCCGGTAACTTACAAAACCGCAAAGGCGAGATCACACGGAATTTTGAAGGGCAAAGCAATAACCATCCAACCGATTTCCGCCGGCATATTGCCTTTGTAGCATCAAGGCATCACTTTCGCAACCTATCTAATACCTCCGATCTCTATTATCAGCAACGCTATAATTCATCCGATTCGGAAGACGCGCTTACTGTAAGCGCCTATCTTGAACAGGTAGCTATAGCATTTCCTGCTTCGCATCACTGGAACCTTACCAATACTATCAGCCTGCTTAAACTGGGGGCTTTGGCAGATAAACAACTCATTAAACTATCCAACGGCGAAATTAAACGCCTGATGATTGCCGCCGCGCTGCTAAAAAACCCACAATTACTATTGATGGATAATCCGTTGGCAGGTTTGGATACCGATACCCGGCAGGAGTTTAACAACATTGTAAACAAAATAGCTGCTACAGGTATAACCATTGCTATGGCTACAAGTCCGCATGAACTGCCGGCTGCCATAACGCATGTTGGTGTGATAAAAAATAGTACATTAAATATCACTACCAGGGATAAGTATCAACCAGAAGAGTTGTCCGAAAAAGCATCATTAGCGGGTTTTGATTTAAGCGGGCTGATTACCGGCTATCCGGCCCCGGCTTATACCGATGTTGTAGCTATGCGTAATGTAAACATCCGTTATGGAGAAAAACTTGTTTTACAGCATATCAACTGGCAGGTAAAGCAAGGCGAACGCTGGGCACTGATGGGGCATAACGGCGCGGGGAAATCAACCCTGCTAAGCCTTATCAATGGCGATAACCCGCAGGCATATGCCAACGATATCATCCTGTTTGATAAAAAGCGCGGCAGCGGCGAAAGCATTTGGGATATAAAAAAAAAGACCGGCTTCATATCGCCTGAGCTTTACCAATACTTCCCGGCCGACAACAGCTGCCTGCAAACTATCGAATCGGGCTACTACGATACGATGGGCCTTTTCCGCCCGTCTGACAAAACTAAAGCCGGGCGCGCCCTGCAATGGATGAAAATGCTGGAGATTGACCAGTATGCCCGCCAATTGCTAAAAAATATCCCTGCAAGCGCGCAGCGCCTGTGCCTGCTGGCCCGCGCCATGATCAAGTGCCCTACCCTACTGATACTGGACGAGCCCTGCCAGGGGATGGACGACCATCAGGTAGCACACTTTAAAGCACTTATCGACACTATTTGCCGGCAAACCAATATCACCCTGATTTATGTTACGCACTATGCCGAGCATATCCCCGATAGCGTGGATAAGACGCTGAGGCTGGTAAATGGCCACATTGTGAGTGATTAGTTAATCAGAGATCGGAGATTAGTAATTGAGCGAATTACATACTAATCTCTAATTAACTGATCTCTAATCACTATCTTTAAACATGATCTCAAGCAAGCGGCCTGATTACAATTGGTTGATACTAACCTTTGTTGCCTTAAAGATACTGCTCAATTTGTTGGCCATGCCGCATTTCGGCTTCCATCGCGATGAGTTACTGCATTTGGTACTGGCCGATCATTTAGACTGGGGTTATAAGGAAGTGCCGCCGTTTATTGCCGTACTGGCTTATACCAGCAAGCACTTGTTCGGCACATCGGTATTCGCGGCGCGGGTATTCCCTACTATTTGCAGCGGATTGATCATGTGGCTTACCGGCCGGATCACGGTTGAAATGGGCGGCCGTAAATTCGCGGTGATATTGGCCTGCGTTACTATGCTGGCTGCCCCGGCTTTTGTGGCCAGTCAGTATTTGTTCCAACCCGTCGTGTTCGATCAGTTTTGGTGGGTGCTGGCGGCATGGCTGCTGATTAGATATATCAATACCCAAAAGGCATCGTATTTGTATTGGTTGGGCGCGTGCGTAGGTTTCGGCATGCTGACCAAGTATAGCATGGCGTTCTTCACATTCGCGCTGATATTGGGACTACTCATCAGCAAACAGCGTCGCATACTTTTCAGCAAGCAGGTATTTATCGCCTTTGTCATTGCGTTTGTTATCTTCCTGCCTAACGTCATCTGGCAATTCGCGCATCACCTTCCCTTTATTAACCACATGCACGAGTTAAAGGAGCAACAACTGGATTATAATCACCCGTCCGACTTTATCGCACAAAACTTCCTGGTGAACGGCATTGCCTTGTTTGTTTGGCTGGCGGGGTTTATATTCCTGCTGATATCGTTCAGGTTGCGCAAGTTTCAGTTCCTGGCATTTGCCTACATGCTGGTATTTTTATTTCTGCTGTTGATGAATGGAAAGGCCTATTACCTGTTTGGTGCTTATCCCATGCTATTTGCAGCGGGCGGTATTGCCTACGAACGCTTGTTAAAAAGCGCCGGCACTGGCATACGCACAACAGTGGCCGTTTTATTTACAGTGCCTAATCTTTTATTGCTGCCCCTGCTTTTGCCGGTGTTAAACATCAACCAAACCTTAGGCTGGTTCAGTTCGGTTGGCAAACTGCATTTTTTTGATTTTGCCGTTACCTGGGAAGATAAAAAGAAGCACCCGCTTACACAAGATTACGCCGATATGTTCGGTTGGGACGAGATGGCTAAAAAGGTAGGCGATACCTATCATAACCTCACGCCCGAGCAGCAGAAGCATACTGTCATCTTCGCCAGTAATTATGGACAAGCCGGCGCGCTGCACCAATATGCTGAGCAATACCATATCCCCAAAGCTATCAGCCTAAACAGCAGCTTTACCCTATGGGCGCCAGACAGCCTGCATTTTGAACATATGATATATGTTAACGCCACCAACGAAAGCGAAATTGGCAAATTGGGCATGTTATTTGGCAGCGCCGTAAAAACCGGTGAGGTAACCACACCATACGCCCGCGAAAAAGGGACGGCTATCTTTCTACTCAGCCAACCTAAGCAGGGGCTTTATGACCGATATAACCAGGAATTGGCAAAGAAGCGAATGCAATAAAGCCGAAAGAACAAAGCCAAAAGCTTTAAAAAACTAAGAAGCCCGGAGTAATTGCCCAGGGCTTCTTAGTTTATATATTTTAGTTAAAAGAGTCTCTTCACCGTAGCGATGGGTTTGAAACCCATCGCTACTCGCTGTAAGGATGGGTACCTAATCTCTGATCAACTTACCTCTGATCTCTAAAAAACTACTTCTCCATCTGCTCGATAACGGCCTGCGTTACGCCAGTGAACGAGAAACCACCATCATGAAACAGGTTCTGCATGGTTACCATACGGGTCATATCGCTAAACAGGCTTACGCAGTAATCAGCACACTGATCCGCATCAGCATTACCCAGCGGGCTCATTTTTTCGGCGTAGTTGATAAAGCCATCGAAACCCTTAACGCCCGAACCTGCAGTGGTGCGGGTTGGCGACTGCGATACGGTATTTACACGCACTTTCTTTTTAACACCATACTGGTAACCAAAGTTACGGGCAATGCTTTCCAGGTAAGCTTTGTTATCGGCCATATCGTTATAATCAGGGAATACACGCTGGGCGGCAATGTAGCTCAGGGCTACCACGCTGCCCCACTCGTTAATGGCATCCATCTTCATGGCGGTAGCCAAAACACGGTGCAGGCTCAAGGCCGATATATCAAAACCCTTATGGGTAAAATCGTAGTTATTTTCGGTATAGTGGATGCTTTTGCGCACGTTAACGCTCATACCAATAGAGTGCAGTATAAAATCGACACCGCCGTTAAAATGCTCCTGTGTTTTAGTGAACAGGTTAACCAGGTCGTCGTTATTGGTTACATCGGCACCAATTACAGGCGCGTTGCATTCTTCAGCAAGTTTATTCAGTTCGCCCATGCGCAAAGCAATAGGCGCGTTTGATAACACAATTTCAGCGCCTTCCTGTACGGCACGCTGTGCAACTTTCCACGCGATAGATTGTTCGTTCAACGCGCCGAAGATGATGCCTTTTTTACCTTTTAATAAATTATAAGCCATAGCTAATTTTGTTTGTTTTGATAAAGCGGTGTAAAGTTATAATTAATTGAGGAATACGAAATTGTTTTGTTGATTATCATCCTCATATACACTTCGTCATAGCGAGGAGTGGAACGACGTGGCTATCCCCGGAAAGCAAAGCCGCCTTGTAGAGCAGATCTGCCTGTCGGGGATCGCCACGCTATCGCTTGCGATGACGTGGTGGTATTTTGAAAAGCACTGCCAGTGCTACTATCAGCGTTTGTTCCCGTGCTACGCTACAACTCCTCGCCCCCCCGGCTCACAAGGCCAGCGCAGGCTGTGGGGTTTACGCTGCGCCCGGGTTTATGGTTGCGCGGTGGTGCTATAATCAGCTTGTCATTGCGAGCGATAGCGCGGCAATCCCATAGGACAAGCAACGAGGACCTGCCTATGAGATTGCCACGTCGCCCCATTTCACAGATCTCCCCCGTTGCTCCTCGCAATGACATCGGGAGGATGATTGTGCAACAAAAAAAGCGCCCCGGTAACCAGGGCGCTTTTTTAAACTCTTATAGAAGAGAGAGAAGCTTATTTTACAGCATCAACAACTGCTTTAAAAGCATCCGGATGGTTCATAGCTAAGTCGGCTAAAACTTTACGGTTCAGGCCTATCTCTTTAGCATTCAGCTTACCCATTAATTGTGAGTAAGAGATACCGTGCTGGCGTGCGCCGGCATTGATACGCTGGATCCACAAAGCGCGGAACTCTCTTTTTTTGGTTTTACGGTCGCGGTAAGCGTACTGCAAACCTTTTTCTACTGTGTTTTTAGCAATGGTATAAACCTTGCTGCGTGAACCATAATACCCTTTGGCAAGGTTCATGATCTTTTTACGCCTTCTGCGTGATGCTACTGCGTTTACTGAACGTGGCATGTTGTTGTGTTTTGGTAGTGAGTGTCCCGCTTAAGGGAACTTGACGAACTCGAATACCTGGGTTAAAAATTAATTAATTACTTTCCGATACAAAGCATACGTTTTACGTTACCCATGTCAGCATCAGATACTAAGCTGGTGTGACCTAAGTTACGCTTACGTTTAGTAGACATCTTGGTTAAGATGTGGCTTTTGTATGCGTTTTTCCTTGCGATTTTACCGGTTCCAGTAAGCTTAAAACGCTTTTTTGCACTGGAATTGGTTTTCATTTTTGGCATAACTCGATTTTTGTTTTTATCAGACGTATTAACCTATACGTTTTGCTATTATTACTATCCGTGCAATCACTGCACCTTAATTAATTATCTTAATTCTGTCATTTGCACATCTGCATATTCGCACATCTGCACATTAACTAATTACTTTTTGGCTGCCTTTGGCGCAACGGTAAGAAACATCCTTTTACCCTCAAGCTTTGGCAATTGCTCTACCTTGCCTACTTCTTCCAAAGCCTGGGCAAAGCGTAACAGTAATATCTCGCCCTGTTCTTTATAAACAATGGCGCGGCCTTTAAAGTGTACGTAAGCCCTCACTTTTTCGCCTGCTTCCAAAAAGTTGGTAGCATGTTTCAGCTTAAAGTTAAAGTCGTGGTCATCGGTATTCGGCCCGAAACGTATCTCTTTAATAACCGTTTGCTTGGCGTTATTCTTGATCTCCTTCAGCTTTTTCTTCTGTTCGTAAATGAACTTGTTATAGTCCACTACCTTACAAACAGGCGGAACCGCGTTCGGAGAGATTTCAACCAGGTCCAGTTCCTGCTCCTGCGCAATAGCCAGGGCATCGCGGAGCGAATAAACTCCTTGCTCTACATTATCACCCACTAAGCGCACTTCCTGCGCGCGGATGTATTGATTAATGTTGTGTTCAGCCTCTTTCTTCTTGAAAGGCGGCCTCGGACCTCTGTTAAAATTGGGTTTGTTTAATGCCAAGTTATACTGTTATTTCTTTTATTATTTTTTCTTTTAATTCTGCTACCGTCATACTGCCCAAATCGCCTTCACCGTGGCGGCGGACAGATACCAGCCCTTCAGCCGCTTCCTTCTCGCCTACTATTAACATAAACGGTATCTTTTTGATTTCAGCGTCGCGTATTTTACGCCCGATCTTCTCGTCCCTGAAATCAATAAGCCCGCAAATATCGGAATCTTTTAATTCATCTGAAAGTTTTTTTGCATAATCTTCATATTTTTCTGAGATCGGCAAAATAATAAATTGTTCAGGCGACAGCCACAGCGGGAAATTGCCTGCACAATGCTCAATCAGCACAGCCACAAACCTTTCCAGCGAACCAAACGGCGCGCGGTGGATCATTACCGGGCGGTGCTTTTGGTTATCGCTACCGGTGTATTCCAGCTCAAAACGCTCGGGCAGGTTATAATCTACCTGTATAGTCCCCAATTGCCATTTACGGCCAAGGGCGTCTTTCACCATAAAGTCAAGCTTAGGGCCATAAAAAGCGGCCTCACCATACTCTACTACGGTTGGTAAACCCTTTTCGTTGGCTGCCTCGATAATTGCGTTTTCGGCAAGTGCCCAATTCTCGTCGCTGCCAATGTATTTGCCTTTATTCTCAGGGTCGCGAAGGGATACCTGTGCCACGTAGTTATCAAAACCCAAAGCTTTGAATACGTATAACACCAGGTCTATCACCTTTTTAAATTCGTCCTTCACCTGGTCAGGGCGGCAGAATAAGTGCGCGTCATCCTGAGTAAAGCCGCGTACACGGGTTAAGCCGTGCAGCTCGCCGCTTTGCTCGTAACGGTACACGGTACCGAACTCGGCCAGGCGCACGGGCAGGTCTTTATAGCTGCGTGGCTTGGTTTTGTAGATCTCGCAGTGGTGCGGGCAGTTCATCGGTTTTAAAAAGAACTCCTCGCCCTCCTGCGGGGTTTTTATCGGCTGGAAGCTATCCTTACCATATTTCTCGTAGTGTCCTGAAGTTACATACAGGTTTTTGTGCCCAATATGCGGGGTAATTACCTGCTCGTAACCCGATTTTACCTGCGCCTTTTGCAGGAAATTTACTAAACGCTCGCGCAGGGCGGTGCCTTTCGGTAACCACAATGGCAGGCCCATGCCCACCTTTTCAGAAAAGGCGAACAGTTCCAGTTCCTTGCCCAGCTTGCGATGGTCGCGTTTTTTGGCTTCCTCAATCATGGTCAGGTACTCGGTCAGTTCGCTGGCCTTAGGGAAGGTAACGCCGTAAATACGGGTCAGTTGCTTGCGGGTTTCGTCGCCGCGCCAGTAAGCACCGGCCACGTTCATCAGCTTTACAGCTTTTATGAAGCCTGTATTAGGTATATGCGGACCGCGGCACAAATCGGTAAAGTTACCCTGGCTATAAAATGTAATAGCACCGTCGGGCAAGTCCTTAATCAGGTCAAGCTTGTATTCGTCGCCTTTTTCGGTAAAGTATTCAATCGCATCGGCTTTACTTACCGGCTTGCGGATATATTCAGACTTGGTTTTTGCCAGTTCCAGCACTTTATCTTCGATGGCTTTAAAGTCATCCTGCGAGAAAGTACGGTCGCCAAAATCCACATCGTAATAAAAACCGGTCTCAATAGCCGGGCCGATACCGAACTTAGTGCCCGGATAAAGCGCCTCTAAAGCCTCGGCCAGTAAGTGGGCCGATGAATGCCAGAAGGTTGATTTACCATCGGCATCGTTCCAGGTAAGCAGTTTCACATGCGCGTCCTGCTCGATGGGGCGGCTGGCATCCCATACCTGGCCATCAACCTCGGCGGCTAAAACGTTACGTGCAAGGCCCTCTGAAATGGATAATGCAATTTGCGCGGAAGTGATCCCTTTGTCGTACTGACGAACGGATCCGTCGGGAAGTGTAATGTTAATCATCTACAACTATGATTTTTTGTTCAATAAAATATTTAATGGTCAATCACTTACGGGAGTGATCTTTTTTATCGGTACGAAGATACGGATTTTTGGGAGGAATGAAGTTACAAACTTCATTTCATCCGGGGTTTCAGTTATAAACTGAAACCAGTGGTGTGGCCCCGATAGGATAATTTTGCTACGCAAAATTATCCTATCATAAAAGCTTTACTGGCTTCAGTTTATACCTGAAGCCTACAGATAAAGGAAAGTTTGTAACTTCACTAATTCCTGTTAATTTTTATCTTAACAATTAATTTTTGTTTTCTTAAATCGCCGGCAATCCTTACATTAGTCAACCCTAATAAACCGAAGCACAACCGATGATATTTTTCGGAGCTAATTCCACTAAAATAGCCGTTGAACCGATAGAAGATGAATGCACCAATTGCCATACAGCCGGCACTATGGATGCACACATCTTTCAGCGGTACGCGCATATATTTATGATACCACTTTTCCCTGCCGGCAAGTACAGTGTATCGCAATGTAACCATTGCCGAAAAGTGCTGAGGGAACGGGCAATGCCAACAGGATTAAAATTAAGCTGCGATAAAATAAAAACACAAACCCATGCCCCGTTGTGGACATGGGCCGGGTTAATTGCGCTGCTGTTTCTCGCGGTGATCTCGGTATATTAAAACCGGGTATAACTTAACAATAAGTTTAAATCTGGTTGATAATTTAGCCCGTGTTCAGCCATATCTATGAAAAGATACTTCCTGTTGCTACTCCCTATTCTGCTATTTTCGTGCAAAAAAAATAACAGTACATCCCCGGTAATCGGCACATGGAAAGAAACCATGATGATCAACATGGCTTATAACGCAGCTAATGTGGCAACTGCCGCCGATACCATCCCGGTATTAACAACTGGCAGTACTTACTATACCGAATTTATGGGTAATGGCCATTTTGCATCATATACTTTTACCGGCAGCGCAAAAACAGAAATACTGGATGGCATCTACACCTACAATAATGCTACAAAAACATTAAGCCAAACCTGGCAGGCCGGCAGCAGTAATACCAGCAACAACATTGGCCGGATGAGGGCTTCAGCCGGACAAAATGGTAATGATGGATACATCTACAATATCCTGTCGTTTGATGGCAATATCCTTACACTATCGGTTAAAATACCCGATAATGTTTACGGCGCTTATGATGGTGGGCAAACAGCATCGCCTGGATACACGATACAAATCCGCAAACTGATAAGAAATTAACTTCCGATATCTTCGCCGCGGTTATTATATTCCCAATAAAAATTAAAAGCGGTTAAACTATAATGCGCAATAGCCGTCATAGTATGCAATTAACCATTTTAAACTTTATCTATATAAACCTGCATCACATGAAAAAACATTGGCTCATCTGCATGCTTCCTTTCGCTTTAGCCGCCTGCAAAAAAGAAAAGCCTGTTACTCCGCCCGACCCACAGGTTGCCATCATCGGCACCTGGAAGGAGACCGCTATTTATAACAGCACTTACGACAGGGGTGTATTGACCGGAATAGACACCCTATCGGCCATGACCAGCGGCGCGGCCATGTACACCGATTTTTTACCCGGCGGCACCTATGAGGCTTATACATTAACCGGCAATACCCATACCGACCGGGTGTTTGATCACTATAGCTACTCCCCCGAAATATCAATGCTGGGGCAAAACTGGCCGGCAAAAAACATAAACGGCAACCGCACCAATGTAAACCACGTTAAGGAAGGCGCCGCAGCGTTTGAGAACAGCGCGAATATCAATAGTTACACCATCATTTCGCTGAACGAAAGGCAACTGATCCTATCAGAAAAATTACTGGTGTTTGGATACGAGGGCAGCGGCCTGCCGTATGGTTATATTACGCAAACCAGGGTATTAACAAGGCAATAAGAAATTACACATTCCCCCAGCCGCTGGCCAGTACGTCAGCCAGGTGCATCGTTTTAACAGGCAGGCTGTTTTTATCGATATAACCCTGCAGGTGAAGCAGGCACGATGCATCAGTACTGATGATGTATTCGGCCCCGGCTTCGAGCGCGTTGTTTACCTTTTGCTGGGCCATGGCACTTGATATAGCGTCAAACTTAACGGCGAATGTACCTCCGAAGCCGCAGCAGGTATCGTTATCTTTTAATGGCAGCAATTCAAGGCCGTGCACCTTTTCCAGTAACTGGCGGGGCTCGGCCTTTATTTTGCACTCGCGCAGGCCACTACAACTATCGTGGTAAACGGCCCGGCCATCCAGCTCGGCGCCGAAGTAATCGAACTGCAGAATGTTCACCAAAAACTGTGATAACTCGAAGATATTGGCCTGTATAGCCCGGCATTTATTGTGCTTAACGGTATTAAGGAACAGATCGGTATAATAATTCTTCACCATGCCGGTGCAGGATGCCGATGGCGATACGATGATAGCATCTTCCGAAAAATCGTTCAGAAATTTAGCACCCACGGTTTTAGCGTCGTCCCAAAAACCGGCGTTAAAGGCAGGTTGCCCGCAGCAGGTTTGGGCGGGATTATAATCAACCGTGCACCCGGCCTTTTCCAACAGCTTAACGGTGTTCATAGCCGTTTCGGGGTAAAGCTGATCCATAAAGCAGGGGATAAATAATTCTACCTTCATTCCGTACAAATAAATTACGCGGCGCTAAAGTCCGAATTTTTACCGGTACTTTTTTCAGCCCGAAGCAAAGAAAACAATAATACCAGGCCTACAATAAAAAACAGGCCCAGTACCAATACCGAATTACGCGGGCTACCGGTCAACTCCTCAATAAATCCAAAGCTAAATACCCCGCCTACTATCGCTAACTTCTCGGTCACATCGTAAAAGCTAAAGAACGAGGCGGTATCAGGTGTATTTTCGGGCAGGTATTTAGAATAGGTTGAGCGCGACATGGATTGGATCCCCCCCATCACCAAACCAACTACTACAGCCACTATATAAAACTGCGTATCAGTACTGGTAAAATAAGCGGCTATGCAAACACCGATCCATAAAATCACGGTCGCTATCAGTACACGTACGTTACCATACTTGCCCGAAAGCCGCGACATTAAGGTAGCACCAGCAATAGCTACCAGTTGAATAATAAGAATAATAGATATGAGCGAAGCCGTCCCCATATGTAATACTTTGGCCGCGAAGCCCGTAGCCACCAGCATTACGGTTTGCAGCCCCATCGAATAAAAGAAAAATGCAGGCAGAAAGCGTTTGAGCAATGGCATATTCTTCACTTTTCCCCATACAATACCCAATTCAATAAAACCGCCCTTTATAATATGATGATGATGCCCCTGCGCGTTGGGGCTGCCTTTGGGTAATACGGTAAAGGGAATCATGGCAAAACCCATCCACCATAAGCCTACCAGTAAGAACGACAGGCGGGCCGGGAAACTGGCATCAGTGATGTGGAACCACTCCGGCTTCAGCACAAATAAGAAACAGATGAGTTGCAACAGCACGCTGCCAATATATCCGTAGGTGAACCCTTTTGCGCTCACTTTATCCTGCATATCGATCGAAGCAATTTCGGGCAGGTACGAGTTATAAAATACAAAGCCCCCGCTGTAACCAATAGCTGCCAACGCGAAGGCAATTACCCCCATCTCCAGCGTATCTTTAGTAAAAAAATACAGGCAGCAGCAGGATATGGCGCCGATAGTGGTAAAGAACTGCATGAAGATCTTCTTATTCCCCCGGTAATCGGCAATGGACGACAGGATGGGCAGTAGCAATACGATAAGCAAGTAAGCCGCTGATAAGGCGTAATCCTGCAAAGCGGTATTTACAAAGCTGTGGCCAAAAAAGGTTACCCTATCGCCGTTTTTAGCATTTTGTGTGATAGCTACGTAATAGGCCGGGAATATAGTAGAGGTGATGACCAGGTTATAAGCAGAGTTGGCCCAATCGAACATGGCCCAGGCTCTGATAGTTTTGGGGTTGTTTTTGTTTTGCATGCGATGAATTAAAAGTAGGGGATTTTTTAATACTTACAAAAACAATGATCATCAGTCGCCGCTACTCATTTCAGATAATTCAAAAACTCTTCCTTACGGGCCTGATCTAAAAACACGCCCGAATACTCGGCGGTTACTGTGCTGCTGTTTACATCCTTAATTCCGCGCGATGATACGCATAAGTGTGTGGCATCTATCACCACGACCACGTCTTCGGTTTGCAATACCTGTTTCAGTTCGTTGGCTATTTGTATGGTAAGCCGCTCCTGCACCTGCGGCCTTTGCGCGTAATATTGCACAATGCGGTTCAGTTTTGACAGCCCGATAACCTTGCCGGACGAGATATATGCGATATGCGCCTTGCCCACTATCGGCACAAAATGATGCTCGCAGTTTGAATAGAGGATGATATTCTTTTCTACCAGCATCTGGCTATAGCGGTACTTATTTTCAAACAGGCTTATCTTAGGCTTATTAGCCGGATCCAGCCCGCTAAAGATCTCTTTAACATACATCTTAGCTACCCGGCCCGGGGTACCCTTCAGGCTGTCGTCGGTTAGATCCAAACCCAGCGTTTGCATAATTTCCCTAAAGTGATAGGCGATCAGCTTTATCTTTTCCGTGTCGCCCATATCAAACGCGTTGGGGCGCAAAGGGGTATCGTACGATGTACCGATATGCTCATCGCCCAGCATATCTTCCAGTAAAAGTTCAGTCTCCGGTATATTCAACAAAGTTTCGTTCTGTTTCATAAAGTACTATAGTTATCTTTTTATCACCATCAACCATGGGCCGCAGCACATTGTAAATTACGTAAGCGATGTGCTCGGCCGTGGGGTTCAGGTGTTCAAATTCTTTGGTATCGAGGTTTAAGCTTTTATGGTCGAAGCGCTCAATGACGTTGGCTTCAACTATATCTTTCAGCGCGCGCATATCCATCACATAACCTGTTTCGGGATCTACAGCGCCGGTAATTTTAACAATAAGCTGGTAATTGTGGCCATGATAGTTGGCATTATTGCATTTGCCAAACACTTCGCGGTTTTGTTCGTCGGTCCAGTGCGGGTTATGCAGACGGTGGGCTGCGTTAAAGTGAAAGGCACGGCATAAAGTAATGTTGATCATGGCCTGTTATTGTTCAATCACAATTTTATCTTCGGCCACACCCAGACTGCCCAGGTTATCTATCACTGCCTGCGTAAACGCATCAGGGCCACAGATATAATAAAAAGCATCCGGGCTGATATGTGCCTCCAGTAAATTACGGTCAACCCAGCTGCCCGGCAGCGATTTGTTACGGGCCTGTTCTAAAACATGCTTGCAATCGTTGCCTAATAATTCGTTAAGTTCTGCTTCCAAAATAATATCGCCGGCAGTGCGGTTAGCAAACAATAGCGTATTACCTGCCAGTCCGTCTTCCTTTTTTAACTGCCGCAGTATGGCAATAAATGGTGTTATTCCTGCGCCGCCTGCAATAAACACGCCCGGGCCGCGATAATTAATGGCGCCAAAAACTTCATGCACGATCAGTTCATCGCCGGGCTTAACGCTGCCCAGCTTTTCGGTGATGCCATTGTGCCCGGTGTATATTTTAATAATAAACTCCAGGTGATCGTCATCTACCATAGATGTAAACGTAAAGGGACGCAACTCGCCTTCCAGGCTGGGCAGGTTAATGGCCACGTCGGTAGCCTGACCGGGTATAAAATTATACCCGGCAGGTTTTTCTACCAAAAAGCGTTTTACATTATGTGTGAGGGTATCTACAGCTAAAACTTTAACAATATACTTATCCATCTATTTTAATTTTTAGCAATTTCAAGGGCCGAAATTTTAGCCAGGCAGAAAGCGCCGATGGCCATTACAATATCGCGTACGGCTACATCAAGGTAGTTACCGCTGCTTAACAGGCTTAAAGCGATCAGTACCAGCCAGGCGCTCACCAAATAACCAGCCTTTTGCGGGGCGATCAGCACCAGCGCGCCGGCCACTATCTCAATAACGCCGACTATCATCATAAATACATGTTCGCTAAAGGGCAGCATTGCTTTTTGCCCGGCGCTAAGGTAATGGCCCCAATCGGTAAGCAGGTTGGTGAATTTGTCGGCCCCGGCCACTACGGGTACCAGGCCATAAGTAAACTTCAACAGGGTTTGCACCATTTTAATGATTTTTGCTTGATCTTCCATAATTGTTTAATTTTTATACATTAGAGCTTAGCTGTTAAAAAAGGGTTACAAAATATATTTTCCATCATTTTGTAACCCTTTTGCCGCCCGATACTCTATCCTTTAAATTGCTATATCATATGACAAAACCCGAGCGACCGGCGCCACCCACTGATGAAGAGATTGTAACCCGGATATTGAACGGCGAACAGCATTTGTACGAGCAACTGATGCGCAAATTCAATACGCAGTTGTACCGCATCAGCATGTCGATCGTTAATGATGACAAGGAGGCCGAGGATATTATGCAAACGGCTTATATTAATGCCTACCGGCAGCTGGCCAGCTTCAGGCAGCAATCAAGCTTTAATACCTGGCTTACGCGTATCCTGATCAACGAAAGCCTGCTGCGCAAAAAACGGAGGCAGCATATGGAAAAGGCACTAAGCGAAAGTACCCCGCAAACCCAACACAGCCATACCCCTTTAGATGACCTGATGAACAAGGAATTAAAAACAATACTGGAAAAGGCGGTTTTAACACTGCCCGACAAATACCGGATGGTATTTGTAATGCGCGAAGTACAGGGCATGAGCACCTCCGAAACCATGGAAGCGCTGGACATTGGCGAGTCGAACGTAAAGATACGCCTTACCCGCGCTAAGGAAATGCTACGCGCCGAGCTGAACAGCTACTGGCAGCCGAAAGAGCTTTTTGAGTTTAACCTGGTGCGCTGTGATGTAATAGTTAACCACGTGATGCAGGCAATTAACAAGTAAAATGACAGCGCAGCGAGTGACCCTAACGACCGCGAAGCAAATGACGCTTTAACCCTTAAACTTCGCCAGCAAACCCCTCACCTGCTGCTGAATTTTGTTGCGCATAAAAGGCGTCCAGCCCAATAGCCAGCCTGCAAATCCCATGGCCTGTCCGGCCCATTTCCAAACGTCGAAGCTATCGGTATGCTTTACGATCAGGCCGTCCCGAAACTCAAATTGCGCGGATACCCGGTTTATCACCTTCCTACCGGTGCGGCTGAAGGTATATTCGGCTACCCAAAGGGCGCTGCCGGTTTTGTCATCGGCACTTACATTACTAAAAGTTACCTTTACGCCCTTGTTTTGCAGCAGCATGCGCCACATGCTTTTGGCATCATCACCATGTAGTGTATCGAATGCAGGGTCGGTAAAGGTTATATCATCGGTATAGCAACTTATCATACCGTTGGCATCGCCATTGGCAAACGAACTGTAAAACTTTTCGATCAGTTGTTTATTATCCATGATTTTTGCGTGATTGATCAGCACAATGTACATCATTTAAGTACAACCCTAAGTGCTATCTTCAAAAATTTCAAACAAAGGATACGGCATGCTATTTATATGCGTGTATGGCTTCGTCAAAAACATCAATATATGGGGCGCTGGTTGCTAACCTGCTGATCGCTATCACCAAGTTTATAGCCGGCATTATTGGTAAAAGCGGGTCGATGATATCCGAGGCCATCCACTCGCTGGTTGATACGGTTAACGAGGTTTTACTGTTGTTAGGTATTTACCGCAGCAAAAAGGAGCCGGATTCGCTGCATCCCTTTGGCTACGGCAAGGAACTTTACTTCTGGTCGTTCATTGTGTCCATCCTCATCTTCGGGCTGGGCGGGGGCATATCAATTTATCAGGGCATCGTCCACATCCGCGAACCGGAACCGCTGGGCAACCCGCTGATGAGTTATTGGGTACTGGGCTTATCCGTTCTTTTTGAGGGGGCATCGCTTGTAATCGCTATTAAGCACTTTAAGCAGGTGCGCGGCCAAACCCCGTTTTGGGAAGCTGTGGTAAAAAGCAAGGATCCATCCAACTTCCTGGTACTATTTGAAGACAGCGCCGCCGTGGCCGGCCTGTTTGTGGTGGGCATTTGCCTTTACCTGAACCAACGATACAATATGCCGGTGTAACCGCGTGGTGGAGATCAACCACAGCCTTAGAATACACAAGCAGATAGCGAAAGAAAGACTGAATACCGAAAAGGGCATCAAATACCGAAAGCGACGGCCCGCAGATATCGAACCGGTGTTCGCCAACCTGAAGCATAATCACGGCTTCAGGCGATTCCTGCTGAAGGGAATGTCCAAAACCGAGGTCGAAATAGGATTATTATCCATCGCACATAACCTCAGAAAGTGGAAAGCCTGATAAAAAAGGCTTTTTATCCGATAAAAACACCTGAACC
The DNA here is from genome assembly GCF_013283875.1 of Mucilaginibacter mali. Lineage (NCBI taxonomy): Bacteria > Pseudomonadati > Bacteroidota > Sphingobacteriia > Sphingobacteriales > Sphingobacteriaceae > Mucilaginibacter > Mucilaginibacter mali. The sequence continues at coordinate 1,258,855 of NZ_CP054139.1, read as the reverse complement.
AACTCAAAAAAATCGAAAGCAGGCTGATACAGTCCCGCTTTCCTAATAACTCATCTAAATCGGCATCAACGAAAAAACCGCCTCATAATTGAATTATGAGACGGCCTCTTCTTTTATGCCTCAGGTAATCTTTTGCTTTATTTTTAGCAAATTACACCAAGGAATATCCGGCATTGCGTATATTTGATAGTATAGATCGCTATCGAACACCAGGTTTACAAAGTCTCTTTGTTTAAAGTGTCTGGTTGTGTGGATCACATAACATGGAAACGGAAACAATATCATTCACCGCGTTATATAAATTTTGGGAACGGAATACTCCGGGATATAAAATATCAAATAATACAATTCCCGGCGAATGGGAAACGCAAGTATATAGTTTATCTTCATATGGCAGAGGAACGGAAGAAGCGTTGAACTATTTATATTCAAAAAACCCATCCTTCGACGCGTTTATTGACTGGCTGGGCCAAACAAAACTTTCAGAGCAACCGGCCGTTTTCAGTGATGTATCACTAACCGCAGAGGACCTGGATTTTTGGGATAGGAATGGCTATTTAGTAGTTAAAAATGCTGTAGCTGAGGAAGATGCAGTTGCCGCAAGAAATGCTATATGGCAGTTTCTTGATGCTGATATAACTGATCCCGCCAGTTGGTACAAGTTTCACCCCGAAAAAAAAGGATTAATGCTTAGTTTCTTTCAGCACACGGCTCTTGAAGTAAACAGGAGGGCTGCAAAGATCAGGCAAGTATACCGGGAACTGTACGGCGAAACGGATATCTACCTTTTAGTAGATAAAGTAAGTTTCAATCCGCCTGAAACAAACTTTTATACATTTGCAGGCAGCCCGCTTCACTGGGATGTAAGCCTGCAATTACCTATACCTTTTGTTTTGCAGGGATTGTTATATCTGAATGATGTAACCGCTGCAGACGGAGCCTTTCATTGTGTGCCCGGTTTTCATAAAAACATAGACCAATGGATGGCCGCATTACCCGCCGGCGCCAGTCCCAGGGTGGCAGCATTGAATGAATTAACACCTGTCGCTGTGCCGGGAAAAGCAGGCGATCTCGTGATATGGCACCAGGCATTGCCGCATTGTGCTACCCCAAACAAAGGGAAAACGCCGCGTATGGTACAATATATAACCTATAAGCCGGTAAAAACAGTTACTGCGGATATCTGGAAGTAAACAATTTAAAGCTTTATTATCCCGAGGCGCTAATTTCAAGCTCATAACCGTTGTCGCGTATCACAACAATGTTGATGTTTGAGTCAGCTTCTGGTTTTTCCTGAGTTTTGACATGAACATATTCAGGTTGCGGCCCACTATAACACCTTCATCTTCCCATATCTGTTAGTAGAGCTGGCAGAGTGGTCGATCGTGGCAGCCTTGAAAATCGTTGACTATGACAGATCCTGGGGTTCGAATCCTCTGTCTGCCCATGTGATCGTTGGAGAAATTATCCCAAGAATTACAGAATGTATAAACAAATTAAAATCCTTCAGCAAAACCAATAATGATGATCAATATTAACGATAAAACAAATCAATTATAAAATCTTAAATCCCGGTAATTAAAAACAAAGCCATATTTATGTATCGATCACTAAATTTAATTAGTGAGAATTTCTTTAATAACAGCTAAAATTCCATCAAGGTGTTCTAATAGATTCCCATTCACTCGGCAAGATGAGTATCAAATTAATCAAAGTCAGAGAGGGGCCTTGTTCAAACAATAAAATCAATAGCTCAAAATATCTATTGCTGATTTCGATTGATTCTGATAATTGGGGCCCGCACTGAACTCATTATGCTTTTGACATTTAATTTCTAACGGCAAAAACTTTCTAACATTGATAACAAACTCCTATTTATAAAATGTAAAAGTTTGTATGCCCGCTTTTAATGCGATTACCTTACCTTTTGCAACGAAACGACCAGTCAGGTTCGGCGGCAGTTCAACCTTTGCCAAATATCCCCCATCGGGCTGTTTTTTATAGCTTACCTTTATTTGACCTTTGGGATGTGGCATTGTACCCGATATATCAGTTAAGCTACCTGGGTTGGGGGCTATCAGCACTTTGTTAAAACCGGGGGCATCTGTATCTATACCACAAATAGTCGACAGGAAATCGTAACATGGGCTGGCGCTCCACGCGTGGCAATCCGAGCGAACATTGGGTTCCAAAGTTTCGGGGAAGGTACTGAAGCCCTGCGCCAGCATATCCTTCCAGGGTTGCAGGGTGCTGATATATAAATTGCCCATACCTGCCTTTTTGAGCGCGCGCGCATAATAAAACCGGTAGTATAACGATGTTCCGATAAGCGAACGGTCAGCTATGATCTGCTGCATGGTTGCCGGCTGATCCTTCCCCGGGATGCAATCCGTTAATATCGACCAGATGTTGGCATGCTGGCTGAATGATCTCTTTTCCGGAGAGTCAGCTAAAAGCTTTTTGCCGGCATCATAACAATTACGGTAAACAGCCTGCCGTATTTGCAAAGCCAGTTTGCTATACTGAGCGGCTTTTTGCGCTTGCCCTGCCTGTGCATATAACTGCGCGGCCTGTTGCAAGGTATAAACATACTGCAACGATAATATGGCTGAATTACCATCCATGCCGCCCGGCGGGATGCCTTTAAAGGTAAAGGACCAATCAACAAAGTTCCAGAAGGGTAGTTGGCCCAACATACCGGTACGCGGGTCTATCCGATGCTGAAACCATTGCAATATGGCTTCCATGGGTACCAGGTACCTATCCACAAATGGGTAGTCGTCCCGGTACCGGGAGTAATCATGCAACATCGAGATCCAGAATAAGGAGAACGGAGGAATAAACTTCCCACCGCCTGCCGGGTAGGCATCCATGGTTAAGCCATCGGGAATCTGCGATTGATGAAATTGTTCGATGGCATTGCGCATCAGCCGGTCATCGCCCGATACATATAAAGAGATCAACGCTTGTATGCGGGTATCGCCAACGTATTGCAATTGCTCGTAATACGGGCAATCCATATAAGTTTCGTTGGCACACAAGCGAGCGGTACGCCAACTGGCAGTCCAGATATCGGTTAGCGATTTATCATTCGATGTAAAAACGGCGTTCTCTTTAAACGGATAAGCCGTAAACACCGATTGCAACCTATCCAACACCAACGGCTGGCTGCCGGTTGTAATATCAAACTGGAGGTAGCGGAATGTGCGCGTCCACAACGGACGGAATAGCCTGCCTGTGCCGCCATCGGGCATAAAAACATCATAATAACCCTTTATACTCTTCCCTGCAATTTCATTACGGTTTCCTTTCAAGCCCTTACTGTCAAATAACGATTCGGCATAAGTTATCTTTACCTTACTATCGCTTCCCTGACTAAATGTAATTTCGGGATAGGCCGTGGTTAGTGTTTCCCTGTCGAATAAAATGGTAGCGGTTGTATTGGCCGGGATATAGACGGTGCCATTGCTGTCAAACGCCTTTACTATTGTAGCCTGATCCATTCCCTGCACCCGCGCAATGCCGGTTATGGGTTCAGGTGTTTCCTCCATCATCGGGATGGCGCGCGGTTTAAGGATGCGCTTTTCGGTATAATAGCGGGCCTTGGCTTCGCTTACCGGGGTGAGCCAGTTTTTATCATCGTAATCGGGATTTTGCCAGTTAAGCGGGTAATTTTTAAATATCACGCTATCGCAACTGCCAACGATGTACGATGCCAGGCGCGATGCAGGGAAAGGCTCGGCAAAGTAACCCTCGTTTTTTATGATGCGCCAGGTACTGCCGGTATTTACCAGTTGCTCATTATCGCCATTACCTTGTAAAATAAACCCGGTTTGGGCCGATACCTGCGCCGCGGGAGCGCCGCCACCCATATGCCATAGTTGCGCTGCCAATACGTTTTTACCCACTTTTAGCCATGGGGCAATATCAATGGTTTCATAATTCCAGTTGCGCAAGTCGCCACGTGCCGGGCCAAAGCATACCGGGGTGCCGTTAACAAACAAGCGATATCGCTGATCGCCCGAAACATGCACTACAAACGTGCCCGGTTTAGCTGCCAACTCAAATGTTTTACGCAGGTGGTATACGCCATACTCTTTTAGGTTTACGCCCGGGCAACCGATCCAGTCGGCATTCCAGGTGGTTACGGGTGTGGTAATTTTACTGTCCTTCATTTGCGCCTTGGCCTGGTAAACTAACGTGAATATGAAAAGCACAACAAGGCATCTCTTTATTAAGAAGTAGGCGTTTACACGATTATTCTTATGGCAGATATTTAACATGGTGCGGATATTTATTTGTTTTGATTGTTAAAGCTTCAGCCAGCCCTTATACTTATTAAAGCCTGATACCCAAAGCTGATTATTTGCCGTGCCGGTTAATTGTACCAAAGGCTTGCCTTGCGGGATAATTAACGGTTTATTAATGCTGATATCCTTGCTGTTTATTATTTTAATTGCCGCTGTATTACCCGCTGTTGCCGGTAAGCTAACCTGGTTTAACCTGCCTTTTATAACGTCATCTATAATAATGGATGCCCGGTGGTCGGCATTTCTAAGTTTAAACTTAACCTGGCTTAAACTGATATTTTTTACATGGCGGATAAAGAAACCGCTTGAGGGATATACCTGTCCATACATCCGGTTTTCGGGATAGGCTCCGGGGTTTTCTTTCAACAGGCTATCTGCTTCGGCAGTTGTGCCGGTGCCCATGTTATTCAGGGTGATATTGCTTAGCTTTACATCTTCTACATATACTCCGGGAAATGCCGTAACCGAGCTGCTCATTTTACTATAGCTCACCGCATCGATATTGTTAATGGTGATATTGCTGATGCTACCTGCGCCTTTTGTATTTATCCCGCCGCTTGCGGTGTTGTAAAAGCTTTTATCGCCGGCTTGTTTATTACCGCGGTTACCCAATACCACAAATATGGGCGTTTGCACATCACGCATTTTTATATTAGCAATGTGCACGTTATCAATCACCCCACCATCAACCGATTCGATAGCGATTCCGGAGATAACGGTTACAGGCTGCCCGATAAATTGCAGGTTCTTCTGCCAGTGACGGATATGATCGGCCGAGGCCTTTTGTATGGTGCAGTTGGTTATATTTATATTCTTAAACCCGCCGCTTGATGCCGTGCCGAACTTAATGGCGTTGCAGTTACTGGCTATGCTGCAGTTACGCACGGTAACATCTTCTACCACAAAATTTTTGCTGTGGCTTTTCAGGCATACACCGTCATCGTCGGCATCTATCTTGCAATTTTCTATCAGCACGTGCCTGGCGTCAATATCAATGGCATCCTGGTTATAGTTCGATTGGTTGTAGATGGTTAAGCCCTTCAATTCCAGGTATTCGCAGCTTAAATAGTTTTGCAGCCAGTAAGCCGAGTTGGTAAGCGTAATATCGTGCAGGGTGATATGCTTACTATTGATGATCAGCAGCATGCATGGCCTAAGTTTACTGGCAGGGGTATCATCGTTACCTAAATTAAACTCGCGGCTATCGCCGCTGCCGTTGATAGTGCCTTTGCCTGTGATGGAAATATCATTAACTCCTTCGGCAAGTAAAAAAGCTTTGTTGGCACGGGGTTTCCCGCCCGAATACGTAAACGAGTTTTGATACTGCACGGCATTATCAGGATAATTTTTAAAGTAAGGGCTGCCTTTTAGTTCGCCCCCATCGTTTATTACGATATGCACTCTACTTTTCAAGTGCAACGTACCCGACATAAAGGTACCCGCCGGAATAACTACCCGCCCGCCGGTTTCGGCACATTTATCAATAGCGGATTGTATAGATTTGGTGTTCATGGTTTTGCCATCGCCCACGGCGCCAAAATCTTTTATATTATAGGTTTGCGCCATCGCGTTACAGCAAAGTATTAGCATCACGATGGTTATTAAATTACCTGGTCTCAAGCTCATCTTCTCCTTGAAGCTATTTTTTATATAATTGATACACTTCTGTACCGGCCAGTAAAAACGCGCCCACGCCGTAGGTATTGGTGCTATTGTAATTAGCAGCAATTGGGCCGCTGCCTACATTTTGCACATACCCCAGTTTCCCATCCGGGTGCACTGAAGTTATCAGCGCGGCCCATGCCTTGTTTACCAAAGGCAGGTATTGTTTTTTTGATAGTAGCCCGTGGTTAATACCCCAGGCAAAGGCATAGCAATAAAACGCAGTGCCACTGGTTTCTTTTTCGTTAAATGTTACCGGGTCAAGCAGCGATGCATGCCAGCTGCCGTCGGGTTGTTGCAGGGCGGCTATCCGGGCGGCTATTTCTTTAAATTGCTGCTGGTATAATTTACGGTTCTTAAAGTCCCTGGGCATCAGTTCAAGCATGTGGGCCAAGCCTGCAATCACCCAGCCATTACCGCGCGACCAAAAGATCTTTTGCCCGTTCTTTTCGCGCTGGGTAAAAAAGCGGTTGTCTCGATAATACAAGTGTTCCTGCTTATCGTACAAATAGGCGGACGTCTTCCACCAAAGCGAATCGGCTTTGTTAAGGTATTGCGGGTTACCCGTAGCTTTTGTTAATAAGGCCAGCCCAACCGGCCCCATATACAAGGCATCGCACCAGGCCCATTCCTTATGAGTGATCTCGGCAGATATGGCCAGCGAGTCGTTAAACCGGCGACGCACAATGGTATCGGCTAGTTTGGTCCACTTGGCTATCATTTTAGGTTGATGATGCTCCAGGTACATGGCAGTATACATTTGGGCAACACAGTAGTCATCAGCAAACAGGCGGTACGGACCGGTATCCCAGTTGTGCTTCTCGCCTATGTTGTATAAGAACCGATCGTAAGCCGGGACATTATTGAGTTTTTTCAGGGCGATGATACCTGTATAAAGCGCGCCGTTCTCCCACCCTATTTCCGAACTTTTTACATGTCCCTGCGCAAACTCGCCAATTTGCCAAATGACTACCTTATCCATCGCACGCCGTATGGAATCGAGCCTTAACATTGCTTTTTGCTGTGCCGAAGCAGCATTTATTAACCCGGCAAATAAACCAATGATCAGAATTTTTTTTATCATGCTGGCAGTAAATAAAATACCCGGTTACCAACCGGGTATTTTTTATTAAATATACTTAGTAGCCCGGGTTTTGCGGGAACGATGTCGACGTTCCCTCCGTGCGGTCTATTTGCACCTGCGGTATAGGGCGCAATATATGATAAGGTTTAATTAGTAAAGTAGCCACCGGGTTATATTTTTGAACCCGCTCTAAAAGTTTACCCGTCCGCACCAGGTCCGTCCATCGCATAAACTCGCCAGATAATTCCCTTGCTCTTTCGTCCAAAATAAAATCGATGTTCATATCGGCAGCGGTTACCTGCATAGCAGCAGTATTGGCAGCGGTAATAGCCGGTGTTGAACCCTGGATGATAGATCTTGCCCTTAACGCGTTAATATAAGTTGCAGCTTCAGCCTGCTTTCCGCTCATGGTCAATGCTTCGGCAGCTATCAGGTAGGTTTCACCTAAACGATAGATCGGGAAATCCTTGATACCACGGCTATCGTTTACAGTGGCTCTTAACGAATCTTCAAACTTTTTATTTTGTGGCCATAAACCCACCTCGTAAGTGCTTGGTGTTAGTACAGTATACTTGTATTTGGCTTTTTGCGCCGCGGTGATATCATGGTCGAGTATGGATATGCAAGTATCGCCACGGGCCATTATAATGCCGGTATTTCCATTAATGGTAAACGCGGTAGCCGCGGTGTTAGGCGCGTTGCACAGCCAAACTGTTTTAAAGGTTTTAGCAAAGCGGCTGTCAGCAGTTTTATTATATAAATTTACCATGTAGGCTGTAGGCCGGTAATGCCCAAACGGCCGGCCGTTGGCCAAATCGCGGGTTATGCCCGGTTTGCCTTCATATCCAGCGCAAAAATCAAAATTAGCGGCATTCCAGGCGCTGATATTTGAACCTGAAGCCGGGGCCACGGTTGGCTCGGACACGATATTGTTGCTAAACTGGCAGGCCAGCATCGTTTCGGTATTGGGCTTGCTGGGTTGCGCCCAAAGTTCAGAAAAATCGCTAACCAGCTTATAGCCACCGGTAGCAATAACATCTTTGGCTATAGCAGCCGCATTGTCATAGTCGGTAGCTACCGCCGCGGTGCTGCCGGCACGGGTTAAGTATACCTTGGCCAGCATATGCTTGGCCGGGGCAATGGTTACCCGCCCGTAATCGCTGGTGGTAGCGGGAAGGTTAGCAATGGCAAAGGTCAAATCTTCGATAATAGCTTTATAAACATCGGCGATAGGCGCACGGCTGGCCACTTTCGAAGCTGAACGGGTTGAGGAAAGCCTTAGATCAAGACCGCCGAATTGCTGCACAAGCAGGAAATAATAGTGTGCCCTTAAAAACCTCACTTCGCCCATGCGGATGTTTTTCAGCGTTTGTGTCATGCCCGTAACCGCTGGAATATTCTCTATCATGGTATTGCAATCATTAATACCGATGTACAAAGCGTTCCAGATACCGCCGGTAGTACCGTTGGCAGCGTTTAAATTGGCGGTATAATTGGCATAAGTGGCATCCGCGTTGCCATTTTGATATTCGTCGGTACCAAACACAGTCATCCAGCCGGCGCTTTGCGAGCCGTAATACATTCTTAAGGTAGCGTAGCACCCTTTCACACCGTCTTCTATACCGGCAGGTGTATTTAGGTATAAATTTGATATCTGCGTGCGAACGTCCTCGTCAAGCAGTTTTTTACACGCCGAACTAAGTATAACTATACCTGTAAAAGCGATAAATAGTATTTTCTTCATGATCTTTTTATATTAAAATCTAACATTTAACCCCAACAAGTAATTAACGGTAGCCGGCGAGTCGGTGATCTCCGGATCGGTGCCGTAGTTTTGGTGCACGTAGGATGAAAATATGTACGGGTTGGTCACATCAAAATACAATCTTACAGACTTAGCGCCGATCTTTTTCATCCACGCCGATGGGAAGGAATAACCCAGATCGACGTTGCGAATACGCAGGTACGCGCCGTCAAAGTATTTCAGCGTGCTGCCAAATACCACACCCGGGTTACCCGATGTGCCGCTTATTGGCCTTGGGTAAGCATTGGTTGGGTTTTGAGGTGTCCAGTAGTCGCTGGATACTACGTTATAACGCCCGCCAAAGGCAATAGTATTTTGCCCGGGGGCAGTGTGAAATGTACTTACAATCTGGTTGCCGGTAACACCCTGCATAAACACGCCCAAATCGAACCCTTTAAAGGAGAAGCGGTTATTGATACCAAACGTATACTTTGGTGTCGGCGATCCCAGGATAGAGCGGTCATCCGGATCGATCTTGCCATTGCCATTCTGATCGGCCACCCTGATCTGACCTATGGATGAACCATATTGCGTGGCCTGGGTTTCGCCCAATTGCCATATACCAATCTTCCTGTAATCGTAATTTACGTTAACAGGCGCGCCAATAAACAGTGATGAGCCGATATCATCCACCTTGCCTGAAGTGAGCGATACGATCTCTTCCTTATTAAATGCACCGGTCAAATCGGTGGTCCAGTCAAAGCCGCCTTTTTGTTTTGCTACGATGTTGCGGGTAGATAAGCTTAGCTCGATACCCCGGTTGCGGGTATTACCCACGTTTGAGGTTACCTGGCTAAAGCCGGTTGATTGTGGCAACGCGAAGCCCAATAACAGATCGAACGTATTGCTGCGATAGGCTTCGATGGAGCCGGTAACCCTATCGCCGAAAATTCCGAAGTCTAAACCAACGTTGTATGCTTCGGTCGTTTCCCATTTCAGGTTGGGGTTGGGGATACTGTTTGGATAATAGCCCAGTGCAGCTACGTCATTAAAGTCGTAATAGGTACGACCAAGCACGGCCAGTGTGCCATAAGAATCTACGGCGGTATTACCTGTGCGACCGTAGCTGGCCCTTAACTTCAGGTTGCTGATGAAGCTCATTCTTTTGATGTAGTCCTCATTGATCATGTTATAAGCCAATGCCGCCGACGGAAAGAAGCCCCATTTGTTACCCGGCGCAAAAACCGATGAACCATCCGCACGCGCGGTCAGGGTCAACAGGAAGCGGCTATCGTAATTATAGTTTACGCGCCCCATGTACGATAGGATATCGAACCTGGAATAGGTGCTGGTAATACCCGTCATGGTACCCGACCCCAGGTTATTATAAGTGGTTGTCGCCACCGGCAGATCTTTAACCGCTGCCGATCCTGTTTCGTTTACCCGCTGCTGCACGCTGTAAAGCCCGGTAAAACCAATTTTATGCTTGCCGAATGTTTTGTCGTAGCTTAAGATATTCTCAAGCGTGTACGAAAAAATGTATTCGTTAGCGGTACCGGCGGTTGGTAAAGTGGTGCCGGTATTTGTGCTGCTAAATTGCGACCTGAAGCTGCCGGTACGGCTGTTGCTGATATCCGGACCGAAATTCACGCGTAATTTTAAACCGTCCCATACTTCGGCCTGGGCATAAAAGCTGCTAAGCACCCTGGTCCTTTTCTCAAGCTGGATAACGTTGTTATTTACATAATCAAACAAAGGGTTATACATCAGTGGGTCGCCTGTAGGATAAGAGGCCAGGTTACCGCTGGCATCGTACGGCGTACCGATAGGTATCTGGCCTACCGCTGCAGGGATGGGGTTTAACCCTGCATTGTTCCGCTCGGCGTACGAGCCCAGCATAGAAACGCCCATTTTTACGTGTGCACCGATATCCTGATCAAGGTTTACACGCAGGTTGTATCGGGTGTAATCCTGTGTTTTAATGTAACCCTTATCCTGGTAATAACCTAACGAGATATTGTAGCGGGTTGTTTTTGAGGCGCCTAAAACACTCAGATCGTGATTTTGCTGGAAGCCACGCTGGGTAACCTCGCGCTGCCAGTCGGTGTATTGCCCCGCGGCTATCGCAGCCAGTTCGTAGGTCGAAAATATCTTCGCGTCAGAAGCAACGGGATCCGCATCGTTATAAGTATTTGGCGCCGGCAGCGAACGGGCTGCCTCACGCCTGAAATCTACATATTGCGGACCGTTTAAGTTATGGATATACCGGCTGATCTTTGTTACGCCAACATAACTATCATAATGCACGTCGGGCTGACCGTCGGCACGTTCCTTGCCACGCGCGGTTGTAATAATAATTACGCCGTTAGCGCCACGTGAGCCGTAAATAGCAGTCGCCGAAGCGTCTTTAAGCACATCCATCGATACGATATCGTTTGGGTTAATATCGTTAAGTCCATCATTAGTCGGGATCCCGTCTATCACATATAAAGGGTTATTACCGGCTTTGATGGAGCGGTGCCCCCTTAAAAGCACCGATGGCTCGGCACCAGGCTTGTTTGAGCTTTGTGTTACCACAACACCCGCCACGCGGCCCTGTAACAGCTGCTGTGGGTTAGTTACCGGTACTTCGCGCAAAGTTTTTTCATCAATGTGCGATACAGCGCCGGTTACGTCGATACGCTTTTGGGCACCGTAACCAATCACTATCACATCGTTTAAGTTGGTGGTGGCATCCTTAAGCGCGATGGTGATATTAGTTTGGCTGCCTACGGCCACCTCGCGGGTAATGTACCCCACGGAGGATACAACCAGGACGGCGCTGCTACCGTTTACGCTCAGTTTAAAATTACCCTGCGCATCAGCAGCTACGCTGTTTTTGGTATTCTTTTCAGTGATGGTGGCGCCTGGCAGGGTTTGCCCTTTTTCGTCGGTCACTTTACCGGTGATATCGATATTCAGTCGGTCTGCCGTTCTGCTAACAGACTTACCGGCGGCCTGCACCTGGAGTATACCACCTGCCGGTAGCATACCGGCTAAAATTATGGCAGCTTTATATAAACAGCGTCGCCCGCCGTAAATAAAAAAATTAAAGTTTTTACACATATGTTTGGTTTATAAGTTGGTTTATATTTTGTCGATACCTGGTTGGCTACTGCCCGGGCTGGCAGGGCCTGGCATATTGGTTTGGTATAAAAGGGTATGGTCTGTGTAATTTTTTAAGCGATATGCAGCGCCCTCCTTTCCAAACCCGGGAGGTGTCGCCCCCCTTTATTACCGCAATCCAATGTGTATTTTACATCACATCTTTTTGCGAACTCAAAATCTTCTATCATTTTCATTATTAATATTTTACCATTTAAAGTTTTGGGTAACTGTGCTGCCCGCATAGTCATCAGCCGGCAAGCGGAACTTTAGCACTGTATTTATATCCGCCGGAGTTGTGTTTGTGCCGGTTACCTTTTTGTTTAGCGTGAGCTTAATTTCTGCGCTGCGATGTACGGGATCTGAAACTGAAATAGCATAATCCGCGGTCTTCTTTTCTATCATTACCACCGCTTTGCTATCGCTGGTAACGCGCAAGCCATCAGCCAGTGTCGCTGTACCGGATTCATAAAACACAATGCCGCAGTAATTACCGTAACTGATGGATTGCAGATCGGCCGTGTTTTGATGGATGATGAAATTGCGCTTACCGGCTTCGGCTTTAAATGCTTCAAGCGTTTTAGCCGGCATAACGATGTAGGCATATTGCTGATCCACCGGCCCTGTGCCATGATTAAACCAAGCGCTGAATACGCTTGACTTTACCACCTCATCGCTGCCGTTTACGCTGAGGCTTTTCCATGTGCCTTGCTGCATGGCTTTGCTTACGGTAATATTTGCCTTTTGCGGGAACAGGTATCCAACCCCATCGTGATACATCCATTTCAAATCGGTAAAAGCCCGACTGTCTTTATTCAGGGTTTTAATTCCATCTCCAGCATTTATGGTTACATCGCCGTTTAAAAAGCATTGGTTAACAGTGGTTTGTACGCTTTGCACACCAAGTGCACTAATGCCTGCGCCTAAGCAAAGCATTGCATCGCCCATAAAAAAGTAAGCCTTTTTAGCCTGCACACCGTTGTAGCTGTGCTCGTAAGCAATAAGTCCGCTCCTGCCATTACTAACTCCGCCTGCAAAAACGTTTGATCCATACTGATACCATTGTAACAGTGTAGATGACTGGTTATTCACAGTTGTAGTTCCGGGTATCTTTGTCCAATCCCATACCGGGAAAATGTTACGGTACTCCTTACCTGTTGTAGCGATGTTGGTGGCGCCCAGCGGCAAGTTAAAGCCTTTATAGTTTTCGCCGTTCAACATTTCGGTTCCGGCTGTACGGGTAGATATCACCTTGGCCGACAGGTAATAATCCGCGCCATGCTGTATCATGATATCCGACTTCCAGAAATATTTATTTCCTTGGTAAGGTTTAGGAAAAGAGCCGCCGGCTAAATGGTCACGCCAGGCCTTGTAGTCGGCAGCGTGTGCAGGGTCCACACTCATCATGGTGATCAACGTACCTGCATCAATATTATTCATGGCGTTGGGGCGCGATATCCCGCGGCCAAAAGTGCCAAAATCGATCACATCGCGATAGCCGAATAATTGGTGCCCATTTAATAGCAGACTTGAAAATAGTTTTCGCTTTTCAGGCGTAAAAACCTCCGCGAAGCCGGTATTAGTGGTAAGCGCCATCAACTGCGCGATGGATTTTACAAAACCCATTCCATAACCGCCCGAATACAATTGCGGGCGATGCTGGTGAAAGCTATCATCTACCTTAATGCCCTCGCGCCCTTGTTCTGCTTCCACCACCAGCGTTGAGGCTATTGATGCGAAGCCACGCTCCACCAGATTGTAGTTATTTTCGATACAACCTTTATAAACCGTAATGGTAGATACCGAGATGCGGTTTTGCCCCTGGTGCGCCTTATTGCCGGTGGCATCCTTCAGGTAAGTTGCATATTTTGCCAGTCGGTTGTTATCAGTAGCCCCCTTTATCAAAATAAGCGCTACCATATAACTCTCAGGCGCGGCAATGTCATTATCATACCAGTTCCACGATTTGTACTTCTTATCATAAATAAAATCGAAGCCTTTTAATATCGCCTTTAACAGATCGGCAGATCTGTATAACTTACTTTGCGCATTATTGTAAGCGATAGCCATTAGCTTTAAGCGACGGCTGTGTCCTGTCCATTGCACACGTACCGAATCGGTATAGTTGATATCCTTCCAACTGCCATCAGCCGATATACTTTTAGCCAGGCTATCTACATTACCCTGTTCCTTATCCTTCAGCGCCAGGCGTACCATGCGCCGGGTAAGCGTGTCGATAGTCGTTTGAGCTATCGTTACTAATGGTTTGATCTGTGCCTGCGCCTGTTGTCCGTTTACCCAAAAGACAAGCAAAAGCAAGCAGCTGATATTTTTAAAACAATATGTATAAAGTGTTTTCAAATCTGATCTTGTTTATTTGATAAACCCCGTACGGTAGCAAATCAAACAGCCTGGTTTTTTACTTGTTAATTGGTAATACCAAAGCTAAGTGGCAGTGTAAAAATCATTTAATGTTTTTTTAGCGTTTTATGATACTAACTAAACAAAAAACGGCCCGGGGTTAGTACTGTGCTTTTTTAACGTGGTGGTAATACTATTTAGCTGGTTGATTTAACCGGCTGATGATCTCGAGCATGCAACGGGTATTATGATAAGGGCACTTCCATATCCCGGCCTTATCCTGCCCGGGCATAATGGTATGCTGGTCTTTTATCCCCCAGTACCACTCGCCATTAGCACCATCTATGATGTTTTTCCTGATATATTTCCAGCTGCGGTCAAATAACTTCAGGTAGATACCCTCACTTGTCAGCTGCCATGCGTTAAGCAAGCCCACTGCTGCTTCGGCCTGTACCCACCAGTGTTTTTCGGCAATCAGATATCCCTCGTCCACTTCGTAGTTCAGGCCACCATATTCATCAAAGCCAGGCAAAGCGGCATTTACCATTTGTATGGCAATCTGTTCGGTATGTTTGATCAGGTCTTTGTCGCCCACCAGTTCCGCAGATTCACACAATAACCACGATGCTTCAATATCGTGCCCGTAGGATATCATATCCGACCGTTTCTCCCAAACATCATTAAAAAAAAGTGTTAAATGGTTGGTGCGCGCGTTTACAATATGCTGATGGAACAGGTTGACCAGCTTTGATATTTTTTTAGCGACATTATCCACCGGCCATACGCGGTACAAGTTGGCGTAAGCCTCCATAATATGCAGATGCGTATTCATGGTTTTTTGCTCATTGCTATCCTTTGTGCTCAGGCGAAGATCATCCGCAGGGGACCAATCCCTGTTAAAGGCTTCGAAGTAGCCGTCGTGTACCGGGTCGTAACTATAGCGCTCGATCAACCAGTATAATTCCTTGGCATGGTCAAGCACCTTTTCATCAGGGTTAATCTTATAATACTCTGTTAAGCCATAAATAGCGAACGCCAGCGCGTAAATCTGCTTTTTATCGGCCAGTAGTTGCTCGTCAGCGTCTATCAGCCAATAAACGCCGCCATAAGTTTTATCCCAAAAGGCGGTAGTTAAATAGTGATACGCCCTCCCGGCCATTAGCAGTTCCCGGGGATTTTTGGTTGCCTGGTAACCGGCAGAAAAGGCCCACAAGGCCCGGGCGTACATTACCGAACCCAATGGTGCGCCCTCATCGGGCACATTATTTTCATCAACACGGCCATAAAAGCGGTCGCGCTTTTTATCGTAAACTATAGTAGCCCAATACTGTAATATATCCTGCAACTCACGGTAATATGGTTCGATACCGGTCATAGCTCAGGCAAAGGTTTTAACAGATTTATTGTGCTCGATAACATCAATAATGGTTTTAACCGTACTGGCCGATGTTAAACCATCCGCCGGGGTGTGCATCACGTAATCCAGTAACTTATCAACCGTACTGGTAGCCACATGCATGCGCGAATCGGAAGAGGCGTAGTAGATAAATACCCCCCCGTCATCATCCGTTATCCATCCGTTGCAAAATACCACGTTAGATACATCACCAACACGCTCTTCCCCCTCGGGGGCCAGCAAATAACCGGCAGGTTTATAGATCACCTTTGTCAGATCATCCAAAGCCGTCATAAACATATACAAAACATACCTTAACCCCGCAGCCGTGTGGCGTACGCCATGCGCAAGGTGCAGCCAGCCATGTTTGGTTTTAAGTGGTGCAGGCCCCTGGCCGTTCTTTGCTTCGTAAACGGTATGGTAAACCTTTTTATCCAAAATGGTCTCTATATCCACCACCGCATTTTCTATAGATGCTGAAAGGCCATAACCAATGCCCCCACCTTTACCGGCTTCAATAAAGCTATCCTGCGGACGGGTGTAAAACGCGTATTTATCGCCAACAAACTCGGGGTGCAGCACCACGTTGCGTTGCTGGGGCGATGGCGTTTGCAAATCGGCAAGGCGCTCCCAGTTAATCAAATCGTGGGTGCGGGCAATACCACATTGCGCCACAGCTGCCGATTGATCGCCCTCCGGTGCCGCCGGATCTCTCCTTTCGGTGCAAAATAAGCCATATATCCAGCCGTCCTGGTGTACCGTGAGGCGCATATCATAGATATTGGTATCGGGGTTATCCGTTTCGGGCATTACAACGGGGTACTCCCAAAACTTAAAATTATCTACACCATTATCGCTTTCGGCCACAGCGAAGAACGATTTACGGTCGCTACCCTCTACCCTGCACACCAGCAGGTATTTATCACTCCATTTAATAGCTCCCGCATTAAACGCCGCGTTAATGCCCACGCGTTCCATCAGGTAAGGGTTGGTTTGCGGATCCAGATCATAACGCCAGCTTAAGGGCACATGCGCTGCCGTAAGCACAGGCCATTTGTAACGGTTAAAAATGCCATTGCCTAAATCCTCTGCTTCATTTTTCCTGCTTAATATAGATGCCTGTCCGGCGCGCAGTTTTTGCAATCTTTCGTCAAAATTCGTATCCATCTCTGGCATTTGTATAGGTGTTATTATTATTTATCAATCTTCCAGCTTGTTCCACCAGGTGCGTTTTAGTATAAAGCCAACCACAAGCAACATCAGCACGGTTACCAGCAGCGGCAGCTTCATGCTCAGTATTAAATACATAGGCAATATTGTGAGACATAATTGGGCTATAATACCCAACACAACGTTAAACATATCCTTGCCAAAATCCTTATTGGCTTTAAAACCCGGATCATCATTCAACACCTGTTCATGAACCGACTGCCAGAAACCCCAGGGGCGCACGGTACGATAAAAGGTTTTCAATACCTGCATATCGGTGGCGGGGGCGGCATAGGTACCAATTACAGATCCGGCCAGCGATATTGCAAACAATAGCGGGAAATAGTACAGGAACTCTACCCCGGTAAAAAACCGGGTAAAAACCAGCGCGGCAACAATGCCGGCCAGCATCCCCCAGAAAAACCCGCTGGCATTAAAGCGCCACCAATGCCATTTTAACACGTTGGCCGCAACATAGCCACCATACAGGGCAGATACGATCCATTGTAAAATACTGTTCACATCCTTAGCGTAAAAGCCCAGCACAATGCCAATAAATACCACCACTATACCTACCAGGTAATTCATGGATATGATCTGTTTTGTAGGCGCATCCGGGCGGATGTATTTTAAATAGATATCGTTTACAATGTAGGCCTGCGCCGCGTTAAGCGTACCGCTGAACGTACCCATAAAGGCTCCAAGCAAACCGGTAAGCACCAGTCCAACTAAACCTGCGGGCAAAAAGTTATTGATGGTAACCGGCAGGATCCGCTCAAAATCGATAGTTCCATCAGGTGTTTTAAGGTTCATTTGCTGATAGTAAAGCAGCCCTAATACTGTTAGCCCAATGATGAGCGAATACCTGATGGGTAACAGGATGATGGATACAAAGCCACTCATCTTACTGGCCTCCTTTGGCGAGCGGGTAGACAGGATCTTCTGCATATCGTAGTTTGGCGCAGGCCCGGCCAGCGACGCGAACGCGCCCTTAAACAGCATCATCATAAAAAACAGGCCAAATAACGAGTACCCGTCATCCTTTATTTTTCCGTTTACATCAGCGATGATCTTACTCCAGTTGAGGTTTAAACGGTACCCAAAAAACGGACTCTCCCAACCTTTAGGCACATTTAGATGTTGTCCGTTTAAATGCGTATAGGCTATAACAGCGATGGATATGCAAGCCACCGTCATGATAGCGTACTTGATCATATCGCCCAGCACAATGCTATGCATCCCTCCTAAAATAGAGTAGAACATGGCAAACAGCGTAAATACAATACCATAAAGATGGGCCACATATTGCGGCGGCACATTAAACGGCACATAAGCTTTAACCGTATCCCACGGGATAAATATCTCGATGAACTTCCCCAACCCGATAAAGCCGTAAGCCAAAAAGCCAAGGCAACAGATCAGCGCGAAGGCGATCACTATTTTGTGCGATGCACCTACGCACGGCCCCTTAACCCCAAACCGGGTCGATAGCCATTCGGCACCGGTGTTAGCGTTAGACCGGCGCAGCCATTTTGAAAGGTACATCATCAGGAATACCTGGTTAAACACCGGCCACAACCATGGTATCCAGATGCTTTTCATGCCGTACACAAAGCATAGGCTCACCATCCACATGGTGCCACTGATATCGAACATATCCGAGGCATCGCTTAAGCCCAACTTATACCAGGGCAGCGATTTGCCGCCCATCATATAACTTTCCTTATTTTGCCTTGCCTTTTTACGGTACCACAACCCTATCCCTATGGTAACAACCAGGTAGCAAAGTATGATAAGCAGGTCTGTAAGTTTTAGTTTCATTATTGTTTAACAGCTAATTTTAAATGATCATCCGGTGTTTTGATGTAAATATAATTGGCTGCTGTTCACATATTGCGCATGTTCAAAAATACTCCCTGCCTGTAATTAACGGTTAATACTTTAATAACATAATATGGTACAATTATTACAATCTCAACCACTTATTGCTTAATAAATTGCCGTGTTACGATGGTATTATGTGTATGGATCCTTAAAAAATAAGTAACACCCGGCATTAACGCGCTGACATCTACCTGGGTACCGTGCACTGTGGTAAACTTACGCCCGGCAAGGTTGTACACATCAATATCCACCGCCTCGGTTAAGCCTTTTACATAAATAACATTTGTTGCCGGGTTAGGATAAATGGAGATGCCGCTGTTCTGTAATCTGGCATCACTGTCCGGATCAAGCAAACTGGTTGATGTGCTGTTGGCCATCACCGAGCCGCTGTTAGGCGTGAAAAAATTCACCCTTGTTTTCCCTCTTTCATCTCCCGAGTAGGCATCAACAGTGATTACTGTTTGTCCGGCGGCATACACCGCGCCGGGGCCGCTCAGGTTCCTGTTCAGCGTTATTTTTATCGGCGAGCCGGTATATTCCGGGTCGCAAACAGATATACGATAGCTTGTTGTATATATTTTGACCTGCACAAGAGCGGGCTTGTCCGATTTGATCAGCAAACCATCGGGCGTAGTGATTTGCCCGGCGGCATAAAAAACAACCGCGTATTGGTTGGTACCCGTATGCCGGATAGCCTGCAGATCTACAGTGTTTTGATCCACTACAAAGCCATGGTTAGCGGCAAGCGCCGCCATATCGCTGGCCAGCTTGTTGGGCGCCACTATGTAATAATAGGTACGGTTTAACGGTGTGGGGCTATGCCGAACATACAGGTTGAATACCTGGTTGCTTTGTGGCGTTGCCGACCCGGAGTTATCAATACTTTTCCACGTGCCCGTTTGTGCTTTATTGGTAAGCGACATATAGCCGCCCGCCGGGAACAGGTAGCCCACATTATCGTGATGTACCCATTGCAAGGTATTATTACTTATAGAATCGGCTGTGAAAGCTTGTTGAGAGCCGCCATAAAATGCGGTTATAGTTCCATTGGTTTTTGTTTGGTTTATGGTGGTCACTATCTCGTTGGTTTTAGTAGCCGTAATGCTGTTGCCCAGGCAAACCATCATATTTTCCATAAAAAAGTAAGCCTTGCGCGCGGTAACACCCCGTTTGTTATCCAGTTTGAACGCAGCCATAGCCACCTCGTTAACCGCGAGGGTGCCGCCAAAGGTATTGGTAGTTGTCACGTAACCGCTATCCAACCCGAACGAGGTAGATGCCTGCGCCTCGCTCATCTCGGTAGTGGTGCCGGGTATGCGCGACCAGTTCCAGGTGGGGAAAATATCATAATACTCGTTCCCCGATGTCATGATATTAGTAGCGCCCCATGGAAGATTATAGCCTTTCAGGTTTTGATTATTCAGCGCCTCGGTACCCTTGTTGCGGGCCGACATAATTTTAGCCGACATATAGAAGTTCGCCCCATGGCTTACCACCATGTTCGACATCCAAAAATGCCTGGCAGTTGGCGTAGGGAACGCGCCGCCACCAAGGCTTGTTTCCCAGTTCTGATAAGCGGTAGCATTCCCTGGGTCGTTCAATTTCTGCTTCTCCAGTACACTACTATCGATATTGGCCGTCATCCCAGCCCCGGTAACAGCCCTCCCCATGATGCCAAAATCAAGCACATTGCGGTAGCCAAAAAACTGCAGGCCATTCAGCATCACATTTTGCAGGTTGGTACGCCGTGCAGTAGTGAATTGAGAACTAAAGGCGGTGCCATCAGCATCGTGCATATACTGTGTTTCGTAGGCCATAAAATCCTTACCGTAACCGCCGATATTAATTTGATGCCGGTGTTGATGAAAACTATTGTCAGCTCTCACCCCTTCGGCCATCGGCCAACTGGCCAGATCCAACGCTACGCCCATACTTTGAAAACCCGTATTAGCCACAGCATAACGATCTAACGCCAGGCCTTTTCTTATAGTAATGGATGACACCCAAGTTTTATTAGCCCCCTGGTTACCCGCGTCGCCTGTGTCATCCTTAACATAATCGGCATACGCGAAAAGTGAATCGGCAGGTATAGCGCCCCTCATCAGCATCAACCCATTAATTTGGTTTTGCGGCGAACGGATGACCGTATCGTACCAGTTGGTAGAGGTAAAATGCTGGTTAACAAAGTACCGCATACCCAACTGAAATTTTGCCGGTATCCGCGAATCGTTATATAATACGTTAGTAGGATCCCGGTAAGCACAAGCAAGCCAGTTGAGGCGCAACGAATGCGAGGTCCAGTTGTTACCTGTATAATCCATCTGCCCGGGTATGGCCGGCTGACCTGGGGCCGCGTGGTCGGGCCATTTACCGTTAGCTTGCATAGAGGTGATCAGCACGGTCAGATCGCCGGGCTGCGCGGGCGATTCGGCTGCCAGCCGGCTTCTTACCGTACTGATATCATTCAGTTGAGTTGAGGTTGACGGATCGTAGCCATAAACCCTAAATTCGGCAACGCGGTAGCCCAGCGTATTGGCCCTGCCGCGCCCGTTAAAACGCACATACCGGTACTGGCCATAAAGCCCGCCGATGGTTAAGTTTGACAGGGTATTACCCGGCGGGATAGTACGCATGGTAACCCACGAGGTAGAGACAGTTGGCGTATTTGTCCCCTGTATATCGAACGTGAGCGCATAACGCCCGTCGGCAAAATAGATCTGCACATAATCGATATCCCTGGTGGCACTCAAATCCACATACAGCCACTCGTTATAACTTGCCGATGAGGACGACCATTTGGTGCTCATACTGCCATCAACAGCATTAGATCCCGGGTACGATCCGCTCTCGGTAGAAGAAACTGTTACGGTTTTACCCTGCGAAAGCAATGACTGCGCCCGCACTTCTGCGGACAAAAACAACAGCAGTACGCCAGCTAAAAGTGAAGCAAAAAAGTCGGGTAATGATTTTTTCATAATGTTATTTTTTGTAAATAATTGATAATACTATTCCATCACCCGCTTTTATTAAGATTGAGCAGATGGCATCAGTTAAAAAAATTAACGCCTTAATAATTTTGCCGCGTAATTAACATAACAAGTTGTTCAGTAGTTATATAAGCGCATTGGCAATAGGAAGCAGAATAATTTATTATTGGTTTACAAGATCAAAATTAGGGGCAATCCGGGCGGTTGGTTAATACTTTTATAGCAAAATATAATGCATTTATTACAAAAAGTGGCCCCGGGCTTTACATTATACTTATTGCAACCTATATTTAAAATTGAAGGCCCGCAGGGCGCCCAATTATTATGAAAACCAATATCATCAGGGAGATCACTCCACTTACGCAAAGCGATTGCTTTACACTTTTCTCAAGACAAAAAAAGCAGTTTGATTTTCCGCTGCACTATCATGATGAGTATGAGTTGAACCTGATCATTAATGCCGAGGGTGCAAAGCGCATCATCGGCAATCATATTGATAAAATAACTGACCTGGAACTGGTGTTTGTTGGGCCTAACCTGCACCATGGCTGGTTTAACCACGAGTGCAAAAGCGAAAACATTAAAGAGGTAACCATACAGTTTCACAACGATCTTTTCAGCGACTCGTTATTGCGCAAAAATCAGCTTAGTTTTATACGAGGGATGTTAGAACGGTCGCAACTGGGCATCTTGTTTTCACGGGATACCATTGAGATGATGGCACCCAGGATAATCGCCCTGACGAAAAAAACGGGCTTTGATTCGGTGCTGGAACTGATCTCGATTTTGCACGACCTTTCCACCTCCAGAAACACCCTTACCTTATCTGATGCCCATAATAACATTGATGCTATTAACTACAATAGCAGGCGAATACAAAAGGTGTTTGAATATCTGAACGAAAATTACGGCCAGATGATCAGCCTGGCTGAAGTTTCCCAGCTTATAAATATGCCAGAGGTATCGTTTAGCCGCTTTATTAAAAAGAAAACGGGAAAGACTTTTGTAGATAGCCTTAACGATATCCGCATCGGGCACGCCAGCCGCATGTTGATCAACTCCACCGATACCATTGCCGAGATCGCTTTTAAATGCGGGTTTAACAATATGTCTAACTTTAACCGGTTATTTAAACGCCGTAAAAACACAACCCCGAAGGATTTTCGCGAAAATTATTCGGGCACAAGAGTATTTATATAACGGCCTTGCAACACCTATCGAAACTGACCTGAGCAGGGTTGATGTGAATGAGCGAAAGGAACATGCCAGATACACGGATTGACGGCATCTGATAATAAAAACCCTCCCATGTTTAATAAGGGAGGGGTCTCATCAATAAGTCGGTATCCACTTATTTTTTTAATTCCAAAACTATTTAACCATAGCTGTAAAAGGAATAGTATCGGGTGGTAAACATTTTTCGTCGTTACATACCATAAATTTGATAGTGCCTTTAATTACCGTAGTCGGTTTGTTCAGTTTGATTTTTTGCTGGAAAATAACACTGTGCTCATAAAAACTCAAATTCATGCTGAACGATTCTTCAAAGCGGGTAATTGGCTCCGGTTCGGCAGTGTTGCCAACTATGGTATAATCTGCCGATGGTGTAAAGGTAAAACGTGTGCTAACCGGGCCTCCGTTATCGTTCTTTTTTTGCGAGTAGATGTGCCAGCCATCATCAATAGTAGCCTTCAGCATAATAATAGCTTCGGTATTGCTGATCTTTTTGGCACCGGCTGCCCATTTCACGGGGTTTTCTATCTGCGCTTTTACTAAACCGGCAACGAATAACAGCAGCATTGTAAAAAGTATTCTTTTCATTTTGTTATTGTAAGTAGATAAAAGAGGGGAAGCGATCGCCTCCCCTCCTGTTTGTTTTTAGGCGCGATGATTTAACAACATGTCGATCATCAGCTTCAGATCGTCCTCGTTTTCCTGGTCTATCCTGAAATTTGCGAATACAATACGGCCATTCTGATCGAGCATAAAGTTAACCGGGGCCGCGTTTTTATTGTCAAGGTTACCTTTTACCCGACCGGTTACATCTTCTAACGGTGTGAAGCTATAGCCACTGCTTTTCATAAACGGCAGTACATAGTCGTTTTGATCTGACGCGATGTTGATACCTACATATTTAAACGATTTGCCTTTGTACTGCTTTACCACATTTTCAAAGTGCGGGAACTCACCACGGCATGGCCCACAGCCCGGGAACCAATAGGTTAACAGCACTACGCTGCCCTTATAATCGGCCAGTGAAGTATTGGCTTGGGTGAAATAATTTTTAAGGCTGAATGGCGTAGCATCCTTGGCGTGATCGTCCATGGTTTTATAAATATCGGCCTTTACATCGGCTTCGCTTTTACCCATTTTAGCGCCGTATACCACCAATGCTTTCATAAACTGTGCTGTTGGGGCATTAACAAAGCTGGCCATCAGGTTATCGTAAGCACCTTTGGTGTTGCCCATCTTGTCGGTATTTTCGGCAACGAGCAACAACAGGTTTTTATTGAACGACAGGTAACGCGGCAGCTTTACTTTGTTTAAAGCGGCTATAGCTTCCTCGTACTTTTTCTCACCCGATAGTTTTTTGGCATCGGCAACATTTTGTGCCAGATCGATATAGCCGGTCCAGGTTTTGGTATCCTTGCTATTTTTTTCCATATCCCGGGCCAGGGCCAAAGCTTTGCCAGGATCAACACTCAACAATAAATTATAATACGAACTCATCCCCGACGATGACCAGTTAAATTTGGCTGGCGAATAGCTGTTACGCAGCAACTCGAAGTACTTAAGCTTATCGGCAGTTGTGGTAGACCGCTCACCCAGCCAATACAGCGCCTGCGCGCCGCGCTCGCTGTCTGGGAACTTTTTAGCTACCGCCAAACTCATATCACGCCATTTATCCTGATCGTAATTATTGAACGATGAGGCATAGTAAAAGGAATAATCGGCATTGGCCGGGTTAGATGCTACAGCTTTTGCCAGGTAATCGCGGCTTAGCTTAAAATCGCCCCAGCGTTCGGCATCTATCCACAGGCCGCCCCAGCCTTCGGTAAACTTAGGGTCTATCTCTACGGTTTTCAGCAGATATGGTTTGGCCTTTGGGCTTTCCACATCTACATAAGCCTTACCCAAACCATAAGGTACCATGGCCGATTTAGGGAACTTTTTCATCCATACATCGTACTGGGCAACCAGCGCGGGATTTTCTAAACCCATACCGTTAATATAAGCGCTGTGCTTGCTCAGGCTGTCGGGATTGGCTTCTACATCCTGCTTTAGCTTTTCAAGCAGGGCTTTATCGGTTGTTATGGCGCTTTTATTGCGCTGGGCAAAGGCTGGCTTAAGCAACACTGCCAATACCAGCATCAGCATTAAGGCTGATATACGTGCTTTTAATAACATCTCTTTATGATTTTAATTAAACACTATTTTCTACGACTTAGCAGGTGAGTTCAATACCAGATCTATCATCATTTTTAAATGCGATTCATTTTCGGCATGGATACTGAAATTGCTAAAGATGATGCGTCCGTTTTGATCGATTATAAAATTTACCGGGGCGGCGTTCCTGTTATCAAGATTACCTTTATCCCTTCCTTTAAAATCGGCCAAAGGTGTAAAGCTGAAACCGCTGGTGTTATGGAACGGGATCACATATTCATCCTGCTCGGCTACAATGTTGATGCCTACGTATTCCAACGGTTTAGTTTTATACTGCCTTACCACGTTTTCAAAGAAAGGCATTTCGCCCCTGCAAGGCCCGCAACCCGGGAACCAGTAGGTTAACAGCATCACTTTGCCTTTATAATCAGATAGTGAAGTACTTCCTTCGCCAATATACTTCTTCAAGGTGAATGGTGTGGCTGCTTTGGCAGTGGCTTCCAGGTTGGCATAAATATCGGCTTTAACCGCAGTTTCGTTTTTGCCGGCTTTCAGGCCATATTGGTATAAGGCCGGCTGCACGGCCGGTGATGGATCTTTAACAAACACCTTCATCAGCATAGCGTAAGCTGCCGCGTGGTCGCCTGCCTGATCGGTTGCATCAGCCTGTAACAATAACAGGCTTTCATTGCCGAATGCAGAATAACGTCCTAATTTCACTTTATTTAAAGCAGCCAGGGCTTCAGCTGGCTTATGTTCAGCTAATAGTTTTTTGCCCTGGATAAACGATTCGGCTTGGGTTGAAAGATCAGTCCAACTGGCGGCGTTAGCGCCTTTTACATCCTTCATTTCCGAAGCCAGCGCTTTAGCTTTTTCAGGATCGGTAGCGATCAAAACATCAAAATAAGAGGTCATATAATTCACGCCCTTTTCTTTCGGAAAGTTATCGTGGATCATTTGATAACATTTGATCCTTTCTTCGGCAGTACCCGATCGTGTGGCCATGTAACCCAACGCCCGCACAGCGTATTCGGAATTTGGAAAATCCTTTGCTATTTTAAAGCTTAGTTCGATGAATTTTTTCTGATCCAATCCCATAAATGAGGTAGCGTAGCTAAACTGGTACGATGGATTGGTCGGGTCGGCAGCGATAGCCTTCTTCATATACTCCCACCCCTCGTTGAAATGGCCCCAGCGCTGGGCATCCATCCACAGGTCGGCCCATGCCTGGGCATATTTAGGGTTGATGGCTACCGTTTTTAATAAGTAAGGCTTGGCTTTGGGACTTTCCTGGTCTATATACATCTTAGCCAGCGCATACGGAACCATCGCGTTTTTGGGGAACTCCTTCATCAGGGCATCGTACCGGGTTATCAAATCGGGGTTATCCGGGCCAATGGCTTCAATATAAGCTTCGTGCCTGCTCATGCTGTCGGGTGTGGCTTCTACGGCTTTTTTTAACTTATCAAGTGCCACTTTGTCGGTAGTTCTTGCAGCCAGCTTCGCCGCCCGCTTTAAGTAGATCGGGAAATAAGGCGCAGACGGAAATTTATCGGCCCAGGCCTGTATTTGGGTAACCAGGTCTTTTTCGTGCCCGGGGTTAACCTCCAGGAAAGTCTCATAATAGCTTTGCAGCGAGTTGATGTCATTCGGGTTCGCTTCGATAGTAGTTTTTAGTTTCGACAACTTAGCGTCGCCTGAAACACCCTGGGCGGCCGCTGTTTTAGCCTGTGCAAATAGTTGCATTGCAGGGGCGCTGATCAAGGCAGCTAATAAAGTTGCCTTGTATATTTTTGATCTCATTTTCATGATGTAATCTGATTAAACGTTAATAACTATTCTGCTCAATCTGTCCCTGACTGGCATTGATCTCTACACCGTTGATGGGCACGGCATAGCGGGGGCTTTTAACCGGCAGCGTATATGTTTGTACCGTGTTTACATCTACCGTACCTATACCCACTTTAAAAAACGTGCGGGTAATGGTTACGTCATCGCTTGGATCCTCATTTACGCTAAAGCGACGGATATCAAACCAACGGAAGCTGAACGGTAACTCGCGGCGGCGCTCCTGCAATATTTGGGTAAGCGCGTTGGGGGCGCTGGTCGCGGTTAATGGTACATTAGTTTTAAGCCTTTTTGCACGCAGCGTATTTACGGCGATCAACGCGTTGGCCATATCACCTTTACGGGCCGATGCCTCCGCTTTGTTCAGCAGTACTTCTGCTACTGTTGGCCCGGCTGGTAAATAACGGCCATCGTTAAAATAATCGTAACGATATTGTGCAGGGGTGATCACACTGAACCTGCGGCCACCGTTAGCTATCATCAGCAGTTGGAAACGCAGGTCATTCGCCTGGTCATACAGCGCCAATAAATTGGTACTGGGGATATCCCATTGCGCACTGGTGTAGGTAAAGCGGGTATAATAAAACTCGTCCCAAGTAAAAAACTTCGCTGCCACGTAATCGTTTAAGGCCGAATATTTTAATGTTGCGGCCGGATTACTGTACGATGCCGGATTACCGGCAGGTATAGTATTGAAGTCAACCAGTTTTGCAGTAGTTGTGGCTAAGGCGCTATTGGCAGATTGGATACATTTGTCATAATCGCCGGTAAACAAATAGTAACGGCTTAAGAAAGCATCAATGGCCGGCTTGCTTACACGCCATCTTAACGCGGCCTGTACATCGGTATAGGTAACCAACGATTGTGCCTGGCCGATATCAGACATGATAAAGTCATAGGTTTCCTGCAGGGTAGCACGTTTTAATGATTCTGAATAATCGGTTGTTTTTTTAAGCGGCAAACCTTTGGAGCCTAAGTTAGCTTGCGAATAAGGCAGACAATAGTAATTAACCAGTGTCCAGTAGCTGTAGGCCCTTATAAAATAAGCGTCGGCTTTTACCCGTTTTTTACTTCCGTCATCTCCGGTTACATTATCAACATTAGCAAGGATAACGTTGGCCGTGAATATCTTTTTAAACTCGTTATTCCACAAAGCGTCTGTAGAAGCGCCTATCACATTATCCACATCAAAAATGTAGTAATACAAATTGGCGATAGAAACGGCGTTCGGGTTGTTTTTATACAGATCCATTGTAACCTCCGTATCATCGGTAGAATAGGTTGCCGTGGCGTTATGGCCTTCGTAGCTAAAAGCAGGCCCGCCACTTACGTTATCTATTAATGCCTGCAACTGATCGACCGTTTTAATATCGGTTTGGATCTTGTTTGGCTCTTCAAGGTATTTTTTGCACGATGCCAGCGAAATTAACGTCAGCATCAATATCATTATGTTTAATTTTTTCATTTTGTTAGTGTTTTTAACGGCTTTGTTAAAGCGGCGTTATCCATTAAAACCCTATGTTAACTCCAAAAGTGTAGGTAGCCAATGGCCTGTCGGTACCCGGCAGCCAATCGGGGTTGTAGCCTTTTTTGTTGGCTGCCCATATCAGTCCCAGGTCTCTTAGTTCGGCAAATACCTTAACATTGCGCATTTTAACTTTGCTTAGTACCGATTGGGGCAGGTTATAGTTCAGCATCACTTCTTTACACTCAATATAAGATGAACTTTCTACTAAACCGCTCAGGTAAGGTACATAGCGGTCCCACAGGTATAATTGAGTTTCGTTGGCATTTGCAAACGGCGGGATATCTGTACGACCGGCATAAACATCTGATATGTAGTTGTTGACAACTGTTTTAAACGACCCAACAGAAGCTGAAGCGTAGTTAAAGGTATTGTTACGATATACACCACCAAATTTACCGATGAACAATACCGAAACATTGAAATTCTTATAACCAAAGGTGCTATACCAACCCGCGGTGTGCGGCGGTGTGGCTGTGCCTTCGTAATTCAAGAACTGCAGGCCCAGGCCGGTATTAAGCAGGGCAGCACTATTCATAGTGGTTGAGGCGCCGTTAGGGCCTAAAACCTGGGGTACACCGGCTATGGTGCCGTTATAAGTGAATGAGTATACCGGGTTAATTGGGCGGCCCTGCACCACAGCGTTAGGTATATCCACCATTTGGTAAGCATACAAAGCTGGGTAGTACAAATTATTTACCACGTTCTTGTTGTAGGCGTAGTTAAATGAGGTATTGTAGGTAACAGGTGTGCCTGGTATTTTAACCTGGGTGCCCAACTCTACTTCGATACCGCGGTTAGTTATACCGGCATTGTTAAACCTTTGGCTGGTAGTGCCTGTAGCTGCGGGCAGCGCGATGGTACCGGTAATATCGGTACCTATCCTATTGTACAGGTCTATTTTGCCGCTCAGCTTGCCTTTAAACAATACGTAATCTATACCCAGGTTGGTGGTGGTTGTTTTTTCCCAGCGCAAGGTTGGGTTACCATTATCAGATATCGACGCGGTAATGGTACCGGTAGTAGTGCTTGGCGATGTTGATACAGCCAATAAGGTATTGGTAGATGTTGATTTTTCAACGTTACCGTTGCGGCCATGTGTTAAGCGCAGGCTTAGCCTATCAACCCAATTGATGTTTTGGGCAAAATTTTCTTCCTTGATATTCCACAAACCACCTACCGACCATAGCGGCTCCCAGCGTAGTGAAGGGATTTTGGTAATAAAGTTTGATGCATCATTACGGATACTACCCGAAAGGGTGTACTTGCGATCATAAGTATATGAAGCGTTAGCGTAGTATGAAACGTAACGATCTAAGTTATAGGTAAGCCCCGTGGTGCCGCCCGATAATGTGGTGGCTGTACCAGTGATCCCCACAAACTGATCAACCGAACTGCCGTAACCATAAGGCGGCACGGTAGACTGCAGTTTATCAGGATAGTAACCATACAACCATGGGTTGCTGCGAGCATCGGTACGGAACTGTGAAACCTCCATACCGGCAATAGCATTGATGTTGTGTTTTGCGCCCAGGTCTTTTACAAAATTAAGCTGGTTACGGAATACGTAATTAGTTACATTATTATTATTGCTTTGATCTATACCGCCCTTAGGTAAAAACTGCCTGCCCACGGTTTTTGTAGCCGCAGTATATTCGGTGTTTTGGTCAACCATACTGCGCGCGTAAAAAGTATCATCAGTATAATAATTATCAGTTTCGGTTTTGCCGCGTTCGTACTGTATTTTAGTATCGAAGGTAAGCCCGGGAATAATTTTGATATTAAAACCAGTTTGTATCCTGGCCGTATAGTCCTGGTAACCCCACTTCCGTCCTCTCGTTTCGCGCAGCAGGTTATAGCTCAGATCGGAATATGGGAAGTTGTTTAATGGCAGGCTGGACAATACCTCTCTATTATAAGTATTAAGATTAACCGAATAACTTCCGTTAGGGTTCAGCAATGTTTCATAAGGCGATAAGGTTTGCAGTTCGCCAACATTCGCGCCGCTGTTGCTTTGTTTGTTATATTGTAAATACAAACCAAAGTTAAACGTAAGGTACTTAGCTAATTTGTATTCGTTGTTAAAATTCATGGCATAACGGTTGTAGCCGGTGCCCTGGTAGCGTGTTTTATTGTCTTCAAACAACAATGAAGCATAAGACCTTGATCTATCGGTAGCTTGGGAAAAACTTACATTATACTGGCTAAGTACCGCCCTGCGCAGCAACAGATCACTAATCTGGCTTTGATTATTGATCTTGCTTAAGCTATCTAAACTGGCATTCATAGCAGCAGTGCTTAGCTTGCCGTTCTTGTTGGCATACAGCAGTTCCTGGGCCAGTGTAAGGGGTTTTCCCAGATCAGAAGGAAACGATCCGGCATACTCATTAAATACCCACCTGTTAGTAAACGCCATTTTTTCGTAGGCAACCTGCTCGGCCGAGGTAGCGTTAGGGATCAACTGGTTCAGGTCGGTTAGCTTTGATATGCGGGTAAATACGCTTGCATCAATATTTAAACCTGCTTTACCATTTTTTGCCTTCTTGGTTACCACCACTACTACGCCATTAGCAGCACGTGCACCCCAGATAGAAGCGGCTGCGGCATCCTTCAGCACCGTAACCGATTCAATATCGTTAGGGTTGATGGCAGAGAAGTCATTTTTATTAAGCGGAAAACCATCCACCACAACAAGCGGCGCCCTTTCAGCATAAATGGAACTACTCCCCCTGATGAGGAAAGATACCGAACCATCGGCATTTTCCTTACCCTGCATACCGGCAACCATACCTTGTAAGGCGGTAGATAAGTTTGAAACCGGGCGGTTTGCCAATACCTCCTGGGTTACTTGTACAAATGAACCCGGCGCGCGCTCCTTCAATAAGCTTTGGTAACCAGTACTTACGGTAACTTCCTTAAGCGCTTCGGTAACTGGGCGCATGCTAAGCGTGCCCATTTCAGCCTTTGCTGGCAGGCGCAATGGCTGGTAACCCGTGAAGGTGATGGTGACAGAATCCTTATCATCTACATTAGCTATAAAGAACTCGCCGGTGGCATTAGCTACGGTAACCTGGGTGCCCAGCTTCAGCTTTATGCTGGCGCCCGGCATCGGCTGCCCTGTTTCGTCAACCACCTTGCCGTGTACGTTTATCTGCCTGAAGTAATCGATCAGCTCATCAAGGAATGATTTTGGGGCGGCCGAGATCAGGATGGTTTTCTTTTCAATGGTATAATTCAGCGACCTGCCCTGCAGCACCTTATCCAGTATCTCGTTCAACTGCGCGTTTTTAAAATCAACACTTACGCGCCCGGCCCTGTCAATATTCTCTGCCGATAACAAGAAGTTGTAGCCCGTTTGTTTACGGATCTCTTTAAACAATTGGCTTAGCGATATATTATCTTTTTTTAAGGTAACCTGCTGGGCAAACGTGTTTGCACTTACCCGTAAGATAGTAAGGATCAACAGCGCAGTGGTTAACTTTAAATTCATGAGCAGTTGCTTTTTAACTGTTTTATCAACCCTTGGAATGGACTGTTTTATTTTATACCAATGGCATTTCAGCCCATATACAATTTGTGTATAAGTTTTATACATTTGGAGTTCTGTTTAGTGAATGGAAAATGTTGTTAGCGCAATAATTCTTCAGGCTACAGAAATTGAGCCGGGCGTGTTGGTAGCACTCCTGGCTTTTTTGTTTTTAGCCTTAAGTCATGGAGATGGTCAATGATCTGTCATAGGCAAATGTTGGTTTTTTTAAGGTTAATTATTGTTTGGGCTTTATTAAAATTACGTTATTCTTCAACTCAAAATGGATGTTTCCGGTTCGCTCAAGCATCTCCATTACTTCCGAAACATTTTTGAAGCGGGATACGCTGCCTAAAAAAACTTCGTTCTTCACAGCTTCGCTTTTGTAAGCTATCTTCACGTTGTACCAGCTGCTTATCTTCTGCATAATGCTGCCCAGCTTTTCGTTGTTAAATACAAACAAGCCGTTTTTCCAGGCCATGGCTTCGTCCATATCAAAATCGTCGGTTACAGTTAGCGGTTTTATTGTGGAACTATTAAGCTGCGCCTGCTGCCCCGGAACCAGCACCGCACGTGCATAATAGGATGTTCCTACACGCACACTGCCTTCCAGCAGGGTTGTTTTCTCCACGGGTTCATCTGGATAGGCATTAATGTTGAAATGGGTGCCAATATCTTCTACAGATCCTTTTGGGGTATTTACTACAAAAAGGGCGTTAGCCTTGTGGGCTACCTCAAAATAAGCCTCACCATGTAAAAGCCGTATCTCCCTGCGGGTGCCGGTAAAAGCTTCGGGGAAGGTAAGCGAGGTAGAGGCATTAAGCCATACCATTGTACCATCAGCCAGTTTTAAACTATAAACGCCGCCGGCTGGTGTGGTAAGGGTATCGTAAACGGGCGGGCCAATGTTTTTTGCGTTACCGCTATAGCTGATCTGTCCGCTCACCGGCTGTTGTATCACCGCGTTTGGTTGCATTGCCAAAACACCATTAGCAGCATTGGTTAAAATAATTTTTCTGCCTCCCGAAAGTGTTAGCGTAGCACTGTTGCCAATGGGCTTGATATCATGGTCTATCTGCGCGTGCCATTTATTTTCGGGTTTTAAGGCCGGCATTAAAAATTTTACCCCGATGGCTACACCCAGCAGTAGTACAGCCGCTACGCCCAGCAAGCGCGGCCATTTGATAACCCTTGGAGCAGGTGTTGTAGCATTTTGTATGGCTTGCCATAACTCGTTACGTACGGCTTCTTCGTCGCCAATATCTGTACCGGCCGAAGTTTGGGCCGGGGCCAAACGGTTCATATAAGCATTATAACGGCTCAACTCCTCATCGGTAGCGGTTCCGTTTTCAACCTTGCTTATTAAATTTTGAAACAATTCTTTATTCATAACTGATGTGCAGTTATTAGTAAGGCACATTTGCAAGCCCTAACACCTGCCCGTTATGAAAAAAATTTAGTGAAATTATATAATCAACTGTTAATCAAAGACAAAATATCATAACATCAAGAATATGCTACTCAGGCGACTCAGCGGAACGCGCAGTTTTTTTAGCGCGCGGGTAATATGATCGTCAACCGTTTTTTCGGAGATACCCAAACGTTCGGATATCTGGCGATGGCTTAATCGTTCATCACGGCTTAATAAAAAAACTTCGCGGCATTTTTCGGGGAGTTCCTGCACTAATTGCGAAATAAAGCTTTTAAGTTCTTTCACCTCCAGGTCCAAACGTTCTTCGGCACGGATATCGGCAGCCAGCACGTTGTCCAATAAAGTTTCGCGCACTTTGCCCTGTCTAATCAGGTTAGCAATTTTGTATTTAACGGCGGTGTATAAATAAGCCTGCAGATTGGTTTTTACTTCAATTTGTTCGCGGTTTTCCCAAAGCCACATAAACACAGACTGGCAAACATCCATACAATCAGACCGATGATGTAAGGCGTTGTTGGCGGCTGTAAACAAGAACTTCCAGTGGCGGTTATATATCTCGGTAAAGGCTGTAGCATCTCCCGTCCTTAATAAGGAAAGCAGTTCCAAATCGGAAAGAGCGTACAGATTTGACACAACAAATAGTTTAATACACGAATGTATTAAATCGCAGCCAATAAAGTTAATATAATGTTAATTTTAAACAGATAGCTGCCTTTCGCACATACAAATTTTAGAAGAGTAAATTAAGGTTTTTATATTTAAATGCCGCCGGGGATTCATTACCACGCCATTTATTATCAACAGGTAGGTTTAAAAGGGCTATAATCGATTTCTCAGGAACCTTGCATTCATCTTTTTTGTATTGATTATTATGATGGAGTTGTTTGAATATTTCACTTGCTGGTACTTCCGAACATTGTTTTTATTAAAATACTCCTGTTGTGTGCGGATAGTATCTTAAAGTTTTGGGGGAGGGATAACCTCTCAAAATATCAGGTCCGGCCGCATTATCAAGCTATATATTTCTACAATTTTCTAATTTTTTTCATCTACAGTTTTCAATGCCAGGATAATTTTCGCACGTCTTAAATTATCTGTAGCCTGCAATAGTTTATCACGCAATTTAGTGTCATAGCCCGGGTGGCCCTTAAGAAAATCGTTAACCACGGCCCATGCCTGTGGCGACTGGTAGTTACCAAATGTAGCCCCCAGCCATGATTGCGGGAAAAAGATATCGCCGGTCTGCTTGATCTCCTGTAGCAGGTCAAGGCTTTTAGGCAGATATTTTATTGACGTGCTCTGTCTTAGCGGATGATGCAGATAACCAACTGCTGTAACTACCCAAGCTTCTTTCTCGCGGTTCTTACGTTCGCTAAGCGATGCAAAAAAAGCATCGCGTATGTTAACATCAGGCGAAAGCGCTGATGAAAGCCAGGCTAACCGGGCCTTGCGATCGGCATTGGTGATGCGGGCTGTTTGCTGTAGTAGCACATGCGTGGCGGTATCATTTTTCAGAGCGATGGAAAGCGCCATTGAAGTATAATCATCCTCATTAAGCTTCACGCCATCGGGCGCGTGTTGCGCTTTCCATATACTGTAAATGCGTTCGCCGGCTTCCTTACCTATATAAACATCCTGGTATGTTTTAAATAGTATCTTCTTGTTATTTCCCTGTTGTTGCTTTTGCATGGCCGCCCACAAGCTTTGCTCCAGTTCGTTATGGTAGGCATCCCGTTGCGCGGGTGTCAGGAATGTCCAGTATATGGTGCTGATATACCCGGTGATCAGGCGCAGGTTCATTTCGTTTTCTTCACGTCCTATGCCTCCGGTAAACAGCCGGATCAATTCACCAGGACGAAATGTTTTTGCCGAAAGCATGTGTTCGTAAGCATTAATATAGGCCGAAGCGCGCCTTACCGGGCTTTTCCAATCGTACCATTCGCGGGTTATGCTTTTATCCATCGGGAACACACCATAACCAATCCCGTTCGAATTAAACAATATGTAATTTGGCTTGGCCAAACCAATCGCAGCGCTAACGTTTACACTTTGCCCCTGGATACTCACAGGTATGATTTTTTCATGATCGCCGTAAACCAGTGTAATGCTAAACGCTTGCGGCCATACGCGTGCTGCGCCACGCTCGGGGTGCTGCGTAATGGTCATAGCGGCGATCTTTCCGTTACGATAAGTTATCGTCTGTCCGAACACCGGGCGACCGGGCTGGTCTACCCATACCCTGTTCCAGGCGCGGATATCTTTATGGGTATATTTGCATAGCTCAGCAATAAGATCGGGCCAGGTAGCATTGCTGTAAGCATACTTTTTCAGGTAATCACGTACACCTTTTTGAAAGTTCTCCTCTCCCATCATCATTTCCAACTGCCGCATCATAATTGGGGCTTTGTGGTAAATAATGTTGCCGTAAAGCGAACCGGCATCCTGCAAATTATCTAACGATTGACGGATCGGGTGGCTTCCCTCGGTACGATCAACACCGTAAGCTGCCGGGTAATGATCCTGCAAAAACTTAAGGTCGAAAACTTCTTTTCCCATTTCCGCGCCGGTTATCTTATCGGCCATAAAATTGGCAAACACCTCCTTCATCCACACATCGTTAAACCAGCGCATGGTCACCAAATCGCCAAACCACATGTGCGCCGTTTCGTGCGATATGAGGTTAGTGCGGGCAATCACCTGATCCTTGGTGGCCCCTGCATCTAAAAACAAGCTTGACGCCTTGTACTGCACCTCGCCCGGGTGTTCCATCCCGCCAAACTGAAAGTCAGGTATCGCTACAAAACCAACCTTTTGAAACGGAAAGGGAATGCCAGTCCATTCTTGTAAAAAATCAATAGCATTCTCATGGCTTTTAAAAATGGCATCGGTACTGAAGCGGATCTTAGCCGTATCTGTTTCCCTGTACAAAAACTCCGCATCATGCCCCGCTATGGTTTTATGGATGGTGGTATACTTACCGGCAGTGAACGAAAAAAGATAGGTTGGCAGTTTATCGGTCTCATTAAAGAAATATTCGGTATGCTCGCCGGTTGTTTTAGGCGCAGGTATTGTTTGCATCAGCCCATTAGCTAAAACATGCCAATCGTTAGGTACGGTAAGTGCCAGCAAAAATTTGGCCTTCAGATCAGGCTGATCAAAGCAAGGGAAAACCGTACGGGCATGGTCAGGCACGAAAAGGGCGTACAAATAATCGGTATTACGGTTTAAGGAAGCATCGCCCGCGATAAATTTAATGCTGATAAAATTTTCGCCGGTATGCAGGTATTTTTTATCGATAATGATATGCTCATTCTCGGCAATAACCGGGAGATTACCGTCATGCCCCAACACCTCAATTTTTCGAATATGATCAGCAGGCTGCTTAAAATCTATTTGTAGGTTTTCCGTTACATATCTAAGGTCGAACCGGATGCCCGATATGCCGGTTACCGGCTTGTCCTTTTCCCGCGGGATATCAATAGCCAAATGATAATGGATATCACCGATGACTGAGCGGCGGTATTCGGCCAGTTGTCTGGATACGCCGGGTTCAACGGGTATCTGTTTTTGCTGCGCATATGCCACAGCGGTAATCAGCCCTAATCCTATAATTAAAAAAGATCTCTTCATGCCTAATTTATTTTGTGCTGAACATTTGCATGATCGCGCCGGCGCTCATCCAGGTCATGGTGAGGACTACAGCCGCTCCTAAAGCCGTAAGCCACCAGGGCTGTTTATATCCGCCGATGATATTTTGGCGATAGGCCGCTACCAACATCACCCCCAAAGCCAGCGGCAGGATAAAACCATTGATAGTGCCAACCGTTACCAATGTTTTTACGGGTTTACCTACTATCTCGAATATAACGCAGGAAATGCTGATAAAAACGATAATGATGTAGCGGTTAAACTTTTGTATAAACGGGTGAAAGGTTTTGATAAATGAAACCGAGGTATAAGCCGAGCCAACCACCGAAGAGATCCCGGCAGCCCAGATAACCAAACCAAACACCTTGTAGCCAAAATTGCCGATAGCCAGTTGAAATACCGAGGCCGCGGGGTTATCGGGATTAAGCACATGCCCGGCGCTGATGACACCCAGCGCGGCAATAAAGAGTAATAATCGCATCAGCGAAGCTAAACCAATAGCGCTCAGCGCGCCTTTATTAACGGCTGGTAAATTCTCCCGGCCACCTTGCCCGGCATCCAGCAGTCGGTGGGCACCGGCAAAAGTGATATAGCCGCCAACTGTGCCGCCCACAATGGTAAGCACCGCTGTAAAGCTGAATTGCGTAGGGCTAACCGAACGCGCTGCGGCCTCGGCCAGGGGCGGGCTGCTGATATAAGCCACATACAGCGCGAGGCCGATCTTGAGCAAGCCCATGGTTTTGGCAAAAAGATCCATCGCCTTACCGGCTTCCTTATAGATAAAGATACCAATGGCTACAATGGCGCTCATAATAGCGCCTTGCCCTACGCTAACGCCAAACAATACATTGAGGCCCAGGCCCGCGCCGGCAATATTACCGATGTTAAAGGCCAGTCCACCCAAAAACACCAGGAACGATAGCAGGTAGCCCAAGCCCGGGAACACCTTGTTAGCGATATCCTGCGCGGGTTTATCGGCTACCGCAATGATTCGCCAAACATTAAGCTGGGCTATGGCATCAAGCAGTACCGACAGCAAGATCACGAAACCGAAACTGGCGCCAAGTTGCTGCGTAAATACGGCCGTTTGCGTTAAAAACCCCGGACCGATGGCAGATGAGGCCATCAGGAACGCCGCTCCGGTCAGTACACTCCAATTTGTTTTTTTACTCATGCTGATACCGGTGCCTGCAGGATAATACCCTCGTTCTTTAATCGTTGATTAATGGTTTTGGCAAAGTCAACAGCATGCGCGCCATCGCCGTGGATGCATAAGGTATCGGCTTTTAAAGTAACTGCTTCGCCTGATACGGCTACTACTTGTTGCTGCTTCACCATCATCAATACCTGCGCAATGGCATCTTCTTCGTTCCCTATCAGCGCGTTAGGCTGTGAGCGCGGGGTAAGCGAACCATCAGACTGGTAAGTACGGTCGGCAAATACTTCCGATGCCGTAGCCAGGCCGATCTGCTTTGCCGCCGTTATCATCTCGCTACCCGCCAAACCGTACAGGATCAGCGATGCATCCATATCTTTCACCGCCTGCGCGATGGCCAGCGACAAACCGGCATCCTTCGCAGCCATGTTGTAAAGCGCGCCGTGCGGTTTTACATGGTGCAATTTAGCGCCGGCTGCCTTTACAAAACCATACAAGGCCCCCACCTGGTAAAGCGTCAGCTGGTAAGCTTCACAGGCGTTGATGGCCATGTTGCGGCGGCCAAAGCCCTGCAGATCGGGTAACCCCGGGTGCGCGCCGATGGCTACGCCGTGCTTCAGGGCCAGGGCTACCGTACGCTGCATCACCTCCGCATCGCCCGCGTGGAAACCACAAGCAATATTGGCCGAAGTAATGTATTGCATCAATAACTCATCATTGGGCATGGCATAGTTGCCAAAGGCCTCGCCCATATCGCAGTTAATGTCTATGTATTGCATATCTGTTATAAATATTGGTTGGCTACCGCTTTTGCAAGATCGTCTATTTCCTGTTCACTTTTGATATACATTTCCATCGCCAGCTCCCATGTAATTTCACTGAACCTCAGCTGGTCGCCCGGTTTTAACTGCGCACACAGCGGTAAATGTACTGCCGCCACCTGTGCTATGCGCGGGTAACCGCCGG
The DNA here is from genome assembly GCF_013283875.1 of Mucilaginibacter mali. Classification (NCBI taxonomy): domain Bacteria; kingdom Pseudomonadati; phylum Bacteroidota; class Sphingobacteriia; order Sphingobacteriales; family Sphingobacteriaceae; genus Mucilaginibacter; species Mucilaginibacter mali. Next base: position 1,219,586 of record NZ_CP054139.1, on the reverse strand, counting down.
TGGTCTGGCAATCAGCCATTAGCATGATCATTCCACCATTGCCGGTTACCTGTATGGTTCCGGGGACCACGCAAGTTGAAAGCAGTTCCCGGTCTGTTTCACGACTGATCGCAGCCCCTTCCAGATGATAGCCCATCCGGTCGCTGCGCTGCCCTAATCGGAATGGTGACGCCCACAGCATATCAGCATCTGCTTGTTTGAACCAGCCATACTCCGGCCCACGAACGAGGCAGATAGTGCCATCATCAACCGGCAATATTTTTTTCCGGGGCAGGCTCCAGCGAGTGGTGCTGATCTTGCCTCCTTTTAACTGATCAAATATTTTTTGTGTTACAGAAGATATGCCCGGATTACCCATCATTACATCATCCGGCTTTAACGCCCTGCCATCCAAACCACCGAGTGCTGCGGGAAGATAAGTGCTGCGGCTCTGTAAAACCTCAGGCACATCAACACCACCAGCAATGGCCAGATAAGTGCGGCAACCGGCGAGTCCTGTCTTCAAATGAAGAACCGTACCCGCAGGAATAAATACCGGCCGCTCCGGCTTGATCAATTGCTGATCTGCATATAAAAGTGCGCCGTCGCCTGCATAAGCGATCAGCATATCTGTATCAGCATGTAGCGAAGCGCCTGCATAAGTAAACTCAATGACCGCATCCGTTTGTTTATTACCCAGCGCGATATTAGCAATACGTGCCGAAAGCGTATCCATAGTACCTGAATGCGGGACAGCCTGGGCAAGATAAGCTTCGCGCCCAAGGTCTTGCACAGTTGCCAGTAAACCGGTTTTATGTATGGTAAAACGCATCATGTGCTTAACAGGCGGTAAAAGGTTTCCTCGTCGATAGCTTTAAAAGAAACTTTATCACCCGCCTGTAATAAGGCTGGTTGCTCCCGTTCCGGGTCGAACATTTTCAGTGGCGTGCGGCCGATGATCTGCCAGCCGCCGGGGGTAGCAAAAGGATATATGCCGGTCTGCATACCGGCAATTCCCACCGAACCGGCCGGGACTTTTGACCGGGGTGTATCTTTTCTTGGTGAAAAAAGTCGCTCGTCTAAACCACCCAGGTAGGCGAATCCAGGTGTAAAACCGATCATGTAAACGGTGTAGCAAACTTCGGTGTGCATGGCCGTAACCGCTTCAGGCCGCAGGCCATGTCTTTGTGCCAGTTCTTCCAGGTCGGGCCCGTATTCGCTACCATATAATACGGGGATAATCATATCCCGGCCTTTGTTTTCACTGCTGTCTGCGGGTTGTTTCAACTGGTTTTCCAAATACATGGATATCTTAGTTAAGCAGTCATGCCCTGGGAGTATACTGTTCAACAAAGCAATAGGGTCAAAAAAGACACTTAACGTAGTATATGCGGGAACTATGGAACGAAACCCGGGGAATGGTTTTGCATTTAGTAAATGCCCCGCACGGGTGATCAATGCAAGCAGTTCTTCACTAATTTCGTTCCCGAAATTTAGAGTAACTGCTTGCTCATTTAATTGATAACCTGTATAGGCTGATGTCTTTATCATTTATCGTTGGCTGCCCGAACCTTTATGAGACTAACACGCACCCGGCTGCGATATTTAATTGGTTAGTTGCTGCCGTTTACATTATGAAATATTGGCCAATAGTTTTTATACCTATTGAACAGTAATTATATTCAAAACGCTATTAGCTGTAAATCAACACGGCATGTAAAATTAAAATAGCATCATCTATCAATCAATAGTTACCCTGTAAAACCGAAAATTATTTAGCAATTTGTACAGTTATCCATTTTATTTTCATTTTAAGATGAGCACAGATCAATTTCGGAGCGTTTTGTTAGGGCATACAAATTTTCGGCTCTCTCCGGTACAAGCTCTCGGGTTTGTCAGCAAAGTCTATCAAAATCTCTTACACATCTTCTAATAGATTTCCGTTCTTCCCGCCAAAAAACAAGAGGCTGTCTCAAAAGCGAGGCAGCCTCTTTGTTTTTGAGCGTAATTTTCAGTAACTTAAAGGCATGGGAGGAAAAGTAGTCTTTAAGGAATATGATCCTGACCAGTTAACCTTTTTACCGTATAAACTGGAGGAACTGGTACCGCAGGGTCATCCGGTACGTATTGTATCGAAGGTGGTCGATCAGGTAGATGTTAAACCGATTAACCGCAAGTATAAAGGCGGCGGGGCATCCAGCTTTCATCCGCGGCTGATGCTCAAGCTGCTGATCTACGGTTATCTGACCAACACGTATTCTTCACGGAAGTTGGAAGACCAGGCCGCGCAGAATGTACATTTCATGTGGCTTTTAGGCATGAAAAAGCCTGATCACAATACCATCAACCGTTTCCGGAGCGAGAAGCTGTCGGGTGTTTTAAAGGAGATCTTCTCACAGATCGTATTGTTATTACAGCAGGAAGGTATCGTCTCGCTGAAAGAAGCTGTTTTTACCGATGGTACCAAGATCGAATCGGTAGCGAACAAGTACACTTTTGTATGGGGCAAAAGCATTAAGAACAGCAAGGAGAAGATGAAAGCCCAATTGGATGAACTGTGGAGTTATGCGCAAACCATCGCTGCCGAAGAACTTAAAGACACCGCACCGCTGGAATACAGCGAGATCAACCCGGAAAAAGTAAAAGAAACGATCTCAAAGATCAACGCCGCCCTGGACGATAAGGAAGATGTCGATAAGAAAGTAAGGCAGAAGCTGAACTATGCCAAAAAGCACTGGCCGGAGAACCTGGCCCGGTATGACGAGCAGGAAAAGCTGTTAGGCGGTCGCAACAGCTTTTCGAAGACCGACCCGGGTGCCACCTTCATGCGGATGAAAGAAGACCCTATGCTGAACGGGCAGCTTAAACCCGGATACAATCTGCAGATCTCCACCCAGGAGCAGTTCATCTTGAACTATAGCCTGCACCAAACCACAACCGATTACCAGACCCTTCCATCACACATCGAACAATACGAAACTTTATATCATGCACTTCCAAAAGCGGTAGTGGCCGATGCGGGCTACGGTTCGGACGAGAACTATGGCGTATTACAGCAAAAAGGCATTGAAGCTTATATCAAATACAACACGTTCGACCAGGAACAAAATAAAGGCATCAAAGCATTCGGTAATGACAGTTTGCACTATAATGAACAGGAAGATTACCTGGTATGTCCGATGGGACAACACATGCAGCATATCGGCACCGGGCAGCGGGTCTCCACATCCGGCTATGTGCAACTGATCAGCCGCTATCAGGCGCAGAATTGTGAAAACTGCCCCATGCGGGGCGTTTGTCACCAAGCAGCCGGTAACCGCGTGGTGGAGATCAACCACAGCCTTAGAATACACAAGCAGATAGCGAAAGAAAGATTGAATACCGAACAGGGCATCAAATACCGAAAGCGACGGCCCGCAGATGTCGAACCGGTGTTCGCCAACCTGAAGCATAATCACGGCTTCAGGCGATTCCTGCTGAAGGGAATGTCCAAAACCGAGGTCGAAATAGGGTTATTATCCATCGCACATAACCTCAGAAAGTGGAAAGCCTGATAAAAAAGGCTTTTTATCCGATAAAAACACCTGAACCAACTCAAAAAATCGAAAGCAGGCTGATACAGTCCCGCTTTCCTAATAACTCATCTAAATCGGCATCAACGAAAAAACCGCCTCATAATTGACTTATGAGACGGCCTCTTTTAGCATTTGCGATCCGGGAGGCAGATAATTATCTGCCTCTACAAATTAACTGGTGTGATAAATAACTTTATGCGCCTCCCATAAGGCCGGCACTTCCAATTTGTGCGCCAGTCTGTCTAAAACTACTACCGGCACTACCGCGTCCCGGTCTTTATTTTGATTATGTAGATTTTGATAAGGTACCTCTACATAAACAACGGTCATGCTAGCCTTATAAGTTGTAAACAGATCAATAAGCTGCATACGCATCTGGCTGGTTGTGTTGGTTGCGTTCCATACAAATGGCTGCTGTTTACGCAGGTAAACCCGCGCCCGCTCCTTTGCTTCCTGTATTACCTGCCCGTTACCTGTTTTATCTGTCGGCGAGATATCGTTTTCTTCACGGATGTCATCAAGCGATATCACCGGCCAATCTTTATAATGCTTTTTAATATAACTATCCTTTCCGGCGCCGGGTAGTCCGCTCATTAAAACAACCTCTACAGCGGGCTGCTCAAAGGGCTCGTAATCAACATAAGCATCATCGTGCTGCATGTAATATATTTTTGCCGGCGCGGTACTGAACTGGCGGGCACTGCCCCAGCAATTATTCTCCTGGCAAAAGGCTTCAAAGCAATCTATCCGATACAGCATCTCGTCCTGGTCAGTGCAAATCCGACCCAGTATATCGGCACGGGCCAGCAGGGCCAGCCATTGAGTGTTAACTTCCATGCTTGCCTTTACCAATGCCTTTAACGGGTCGGGCTTTTCAAATATCCATATTGGCAAGCCATGATGGCGTACCAACCCTACCACCTGCTCACGAATAGTAAACGGTGCCGGGTGCGACATATAAAGCAATTGCCTTGCAAACTGCGCCCCTTTGCGGGCGTGCCCGTTAGATGTAATAATTCCATCAGCTTCCAGTACCGTAGTGCTGTACTTCTCTACATCGTGCAATAAGGCGGCAGCCCACAATATTTCTTTATCGCAGGCAGGCAATGCTTCATATCCGATTTCCCTTTGCAGCTCTTCCAGCACCATCTGAGTGTGGATGGCCACATTGCCCTCGGCATGGTATCGGTCATCCTGCGGCACATCATTCATGCGTCGTACCCATTCAAATTTATCTTCAAGGTAGCGCCAGTTTTTATTTTCGCTAAAGGTCCACATTTTTCCTCCCTTCGTTTACCAGGGCCGCCCGCTTCCAGTTGCGGGTCCAATGCTCGTCGGTTTTAACGTGCCCTTTTCTTACATATTTAAATACATTCTGTGCAAAATCCGAGGCAGCATAATCATCAGCGTTGCGGCTTACGATGCCCTCTATTGTCGTCTCTCTTTGGTCGTACACATCATAAGGTTCAAACGCCCCGCGTCCGTTTACCAGTTTAAGCATCTCCTTTTCAAAAACCCCGCGATCGGTCGGCACTGCTTCTGTTTTAATGACCGGAACAGTCGGCAGATCGAGCATACGGGCATAGAATTGCGTTTCCTCCCAGTTTAACCAGCGGTCATGCTCGCGTATACCGAACACATAAAAGTGATGTTCCAGCTTACGATATTCGATAGAATGGACTGCATACAGGTTCTCACCGAAAACCTCCAGGTCGCCCAGGTCATTCCTAACCAATTGCCAAAATCGCCGCAGACTTTCCGTCCACGCGGAGGTGGTTGGCGCAGCGTGCGATCGGGCAAATACGCCGTTTTTAGAGAGGCAATTATTCTCGCCATCCAGTTTTTCGGTATGTATAATGTTTGGGATGCATTGTATATGCTCCCAATAGTCGTGCGCTATGCGGTCGTCGCTGGTGGTGCCGGGCGAAAACGGATAATGATAGGTACGACCATATTTTTGTGATATAGCCATGTTTTTTTAAGATCAAATAAGAAAATAGATTATCGCTTCCTTCCCTGGGGTGGGAAAGATCATAAATTAGATTTATGCGCTGGCGATTACATGGCTCAAAACTTAAAGCGTTTTTTCAAGGCAAATATATAAAATTCTTTAACAAGCTGGTGATTAATATTTTGTCAATCAGTTCCCTACCTCAAACTCCCGCACAAAATAATCCTTATTTTGCTGCTTATCTTTACGGATATCCCTGTCGAAAACACGGTTCAGGTTATTGCCGGCCAGGTCTTCAAGGCGCGAGTACACTTTTAACCGGTACCGCCCGGTATCCCATTCGCCTTTGGGGGCAAATAGCCATACTTTATCTTTAGCACCAACGCTAACGTCGCCTTGCAGCTCCGCTCCGTGATCATCAATTATATAAGCAGAATCATATAACAGGAAGTGGTCAAGCGGTTCGCCGGTTGTTATCTTAAGCACATCTTTGCTCCCGGCTTTAGGGCTTGTTAGCTGCCATTTGCTGATATCAGGGATCACGCTATCCCGTTCTGCTACAGTAAATCGCTTAATGTAATCCCTGCCCAGCGGCAATCCCCGTTCATCCTTCCAATCGCCGCTAATGACCAACTGGTAACTCTGCATTTTTTTTAGCGGATTACCCAACTGGCGGTTCAGCACCAAATCGCGCTTGATACGCCCGGGATCAAGCCATAAGGTAACCGTTCTACTCAACTTATCCCATAATTCGGGTTGCAGGTTCAGGAAAACGCGCTTCATGGTATCCCGGTTTTTATCCAGCAGGTAAACATAATCAAGCACCATGCCCGTGCGCATCGGGTGCGAGAAGCGGATATAGATCTTCAGCAGGTTTTCGGGTACGGTATCGGCTTCAGGATAAACGGCGGCAACCACAGGCAGTGCCCCCTTTGCCAAAGGCACAGCAATAGTACCTACCAGCCTTCCATCCTGCCAAATATCATAGCTTAAACCCCGCGACAGGGGAATTACAGGTTTGAATACTACGGTGCCGTCATCTGTAGTAAAATCGCCCAAAATACCCAACCTGCTATCCCTGTTAGCCAGTACTACTTTTACCGAATGCGCTGCCCGCAGTACCGAAGCATCCTTTAGCATTTGTTTAGGAATAGTGATGGCCACTGCAACATCATGCGCCCAAACAAGCTCTATCTTTTCAGGGCTGCGCTTACAAGCCGCGACAATGGTAAATAAAAAAAATGCCAGGCCATACCTTATGTATAGCCCGGCATTTTTAAACCAAAAGGGTTTATATATTCTTTCCATCAGATGTCCAAAGATCAACCTCACCATTAGCCTGGCGTTGCATCACTACAGCACGTCCATCGTCAAGTTTATCCAACTGCAGTACCTTTTCGTAAGGCAGTTTGATAAAGTTGGTGCCGCCAAAGGTTGGCATTTGTTGAGTTAACGATCCCTGGAAGTTTTTTATATCATCATAACTTACCTTAACGGCCGGGCGGTTGCTGTTGGCCATCACCAGGTAGTTTTTATCGGTCTTCAGCCAAATCATATCCGACGGGGTATTTTGGTTGCCCATTTCGGCAATGGTGCGGCCTTTCACGTGCGCACCAGGTTTCAACTCGTCCATTGGGAACAGCACCAGCGGAGTGCAGGTATAACTGGCCACCATATATTTTTTGCCGTCAAGCTCGGCAGTGGTAAAGGTGCGGATAGGCGAAGTTGTTTCGTACCTGCCATGCGAAGTGTGATACATCTCCAGGGTAGATTCGTCCTCCTGTTTGCCGGTAAATGGGAAGCTAATGCTGCGGAACGAAGAGCTGAACTCCTTGTTGCACAAGCCGCTCACCATCAGCTTACCATCGGCAAAGCCAATGTCTGATATAGAGGAGATGCGCAATTGCTGTCCGCGGCGGTCTTTAGCATCGGCAGCAGGCACGTCATTCAGTTCAACAGCCGAGAAGTTTACGTCCTTCAGCGATAGCGGCTTGATGTCGTTATCGGCAGTCATGACCAGCAATACCGGTGTACCATCGGCACTTTTAACGCCGATGTAAAGCTTTTTAGATACGGGATTAACCGCCATATCGGTAATGGTGATATTATCTTTAGTAGTACCCAAAGCGCCGGCTATTTTTTCGTCAATATTTTTTACATCATAGGCTTTGGCGGCCATCTTCTTGCTATCCTTAGTATCCACAGCAAATACCTCGGCGTTTTGCGAATCGCCGATAAACAATACGCCGGTAGGACCAAAGGTTAGCGCCGTGATGGATTTAATTTCGGGGGTGCCGGTGGTGAAACCGTAAGGCAGGGCCGGTTTATGGTTAATGCCCGCAAACAACAGCACACTCGCCAAAGCGGCAGCGCCAAAAAGAAATGTCTTTTTCATATCGAATGATGTTTAATGGTTAGCAGCCTGGTTTAAAGCTTTATAGCATTACGAACAAATATAACACAGGGTTGGCCGCAATTGCAAGTTTATAGTCAATTAGTTACAGCTTTATGCGTCTCGTGAGATTAAGCACAGAGGGCACAGAGAAAGAAACACAGCGTACACAGAGATTTTAAAAATTCAACAATGATTTTTTCTCTGTGCCCTCTGTAAAAACCTCTGTGATCTTTGTGGTTAAAAGGTGTTTTATTGATGCGCGTTACGCATATGCGCTGTCGACCGGCGGCAAAGTTCTTCAAGCACATCGGTATCTACATCACTTATTTTTTTAAAGTGCAGGCAACTGCCCTCCACTTTGTGTTTGCCCAGTTTATCCAGTAATTCCTGCTGGCCGTCAAAACCACGCAGAATATACAGGCTAAATTTCCCCTTACGTGGCGAGAAACCAATGAGACACATATCGCCCTCGCGACCACTCTCGTATTTATAATGATAGCTATCGAAACCAACAATGGCCGGTCCCCACATTTTGGCCGGGTAACCGGTTACCTTTTCCATAATAGCAATCAGGGTGTCGCAATCCTTACGCTCCTGCGGGTCGGGTACTTTGGCATCAAGAATTGCGGATACCGGTTCTTCGGTTTGTTGGGTTTTGTTGGTGTTTTTGGCCATGAGTGATCGGGATAAATTTGCACACCAATTTATAAATTAATTGCGAAGATAGCTAACCGATAATCATCAGGCGCTGGCCCTATAATACGTTTGATGAATAATTTGCGAATCTCTGATCAGTTTTTCCATCCGGTTGATCAGCTGATCGGCATCCTGGTAGCTGCTGTCGAAATTATACAGGTACGATATCTTCTTCTGTTCGGTAGTATCCTTCAGCAGGTCGATAATATGGTCTTCATTTTTTTCAAGATGATCGATCATATGATCGATAAATAAAGGACAATCTGCAATAACTTCTACGTCCTCCTCATTGTTTATCGTTAATAAATTATTGACAGCTAACGTTTTGTCTGTTTTCTTCAGCATCGAAGCGTATGAACAGGCTATCTTGCGCAGGATATCATTCCTTTTCTCATCTAAATAACTAATGGAAGCGCAACCATGATATTTTTCGTAATGATTAAAAAGCGCTTTGGTATTATATACCGACTCCTTGCATTTTGAGTATACTTCTATAGCTTCCATTCGTGTGCAAATTTAACTAAAAAGCAACTATCAAAGTACCTGCCACAATGCAAATTGTGGATAAATTAACAAGCAATGCCACAACCTGCATGTTTAAAGGCATGTGCTGTTATATTTCGCTAAAAACAGTGGTGTGTGGTTTGTACAGCCTGTATATAATTGTGGGCATGCTGGATTGTCTGACTGCGATTAAACAGATTTTCGGGATGTCAGGATCGATCGTATTTTAGTACCTTATTCATTTATCCTGATTTGGACAAACTTTTGTGCCTTTTAATCTACTACCCTTTATATCCCTGCAATAACAATATTAATACAGGCAACCTTTATTTTATCCGGTGCGTTAATTACTATAAGTTACACGAAAGCAAAAGAAAGCACAGGCAATCTCAGCACTGACTGCCAACTGATTATCTAAAAAAGATTAAATAACAGTTGATATTTAATGCAATAGCCTGGCTATTAATTATACCATTTTGCCTGCAAGTTAATTTGATAAAAAATATTACAATGTTATGCACTTTGCTATTGTTTTGTAATGTTATTGTTAATAATTTCATTTAAATTTCATCAACGATAATATACCCGCAAACATTATCGTTGTAATGGGAGTTTATTTGTTTTTAATAAAATTTTGTAGAAAGTATGGCGCATATAACTGACCCTAAAAACATACTTGATCATTTACAACAGTTGCTGCAACAAATAAAACGCCTTGCTACGTTTTCTTATAGCGAGAGCAACGCATTTGCACTAACCCAGCTTAACCGCAAGCGCCTTGAACTGGAAGACGACCTGGTAGAAGTTATACCTGATGCCGCCCCGCCCCTGCAGCAAATACATGAAAGCCGTACGCTAAAAGCTATACTGCTTTGTTATCACCCTGTCCGCCGCAAAATAAAAGCGATAGACCGCAGTCTTGAAACCTATTATCGCGATGGGCTGAATGGCCTGCAGCACGAGGTGGAGGCCCTGATAGCCCTTATTACCTCGCCCTTGCTTAAGATCCAGGTTTCCTGATTGAAATACAGACGTTTACAGCAGCATAAATACAATTTAAACACCAAACGTGCTAAAAACTTATTCGTTTGTTAAAAAAATGTTAAATTTTATAAAAAGTTTTGAATAAGTGTTGAAACAACATATATTTGCATCATACTTTTTAATTAAAGTCTCTCACACATAAGGTTTATAATTGGTTTAGTAAAGGCCCCTGCCCAACAGGGGCCTTACTTTTTTATATAGCTATCAAAAAAATTACTTTGCCAGTAGCTGCACATCCGTTAAATTAGGCCAATACCTGTTCACAGTTTAATTTTACATGAGCAAAAAATACCTGCTTGCCTTATTTTGTATTTTACTTGCATTTGCAGCCTGCCGTAAGGATAAGCAGGTGCCGGATGAAAGACCAGACGGCCAGCCAACCCGTGTCGAGATCCCTCCCGGGCAGCCCGCAGGCATAACGTTGTCGGTTGCCAATATGCTGCAAAGCAATATGGTGATCCAACGCGATAAACCTTTTTTACTGTGGGGAAAAGCCACACCCGGACTTACCGTTAATGTTGCTGCCAGTTGGAACGCCTCGCCACTTACTACAACTGCCGATGCCAATGGTTACTGGCAAATCAGCATTCCTGCTTCAGCTGCTAACGGCAACCCGCAAACTA